>JAAZZI010000037.1 GCA_014239225.1 Gammaproteobacteria bacterium | reverse complement strand
GCTGCTGTTGGCGCTATTGGTGCTCTTATACTTGCTGCTTGTCATAAAAGATTAACTTTTATAAATCTCCAAGAATCAATGGAGCAAACAACGAAGCTTACCAGCATGGTATTTATGATTCTAATTGGTGCTACAGCATTTGGACTTGTGTTTAGAGGTATGGGTGGAGACAAACTAGTGCTTGATGTGATGTCCAGTTTGCCTGCTGGTGTATGGGGATTTTTGTTTGTCAGTATGTTACTTATTTTTATTCTTGGGTTTTTTCTTGATTTTTTACAAATCTGTTTTATTGTGATACCAATACTTACACCGATTGCCACTGAATTCGGAATTGATTTACTATGGTTTGCTGTATTAATTGCAATTAATCTACAAACGTCTTTCTTAACCCCTCCATTTGGATTTTCATTATTTTATTTAAAAGCTGTTGCTCCGCCTGAAGTGCGGATACAACATATTTATTCTGGGATCATTCCATTTGTGCTGCTGCAATTAGTAACAATACTACTACTGATACTTATGCCGAGTTTAATTACATGGCTACCAAACCTCATGGATGAACTGCACGGGTTTTAGGATAGAATTATTATTTGAGAACAAGTTAAAAATGCTACTGAATATTAAAAATCCTTTAAAATCTTTATTACTGACGATGTATCTGGTTTAATTCCATGCCAAATCATAAATGTTTCTGCAGCCTGTTCAACTAACATACCCAAACCATCTGCTGCTCCTGAGGCACCATTTTCAATAGCCCATTTAATAAATATCGTTTCCTTATTCGAATACATTAAGTCATAGCAAAAAGTATTTGCTTTAACAATATTTTTAGATATTGGGGGAAGTTCTGCTGACAAACTAAGTGAGGTTCCATTAATAATTATATCGAATGAGTCATTTGGAAGAGCATCGTATGAGTATGTTTTAATATTTGCTTGTTTGTTGAATCTTTTTTCCAGCTCTTCTGCACGAGAAATTGTTCGATTTGCTATAACGATTTTCTTTATTTTTTGTGACATCAATCTCTCAAGGATCGATTTAACAGTGCCTCCCGCCCCTAATATTAAGATCGATTTATTTTCTAATTTAATATTATGATTAATGATTAAATCATTGAGTAATCCCTGACCATCTGTTGTATCGCCAAGAATATTCATTTTCTCATCGAATTGGATTGTGTTAACCGAACCCGATATTTCAGCTCGGTGAGTTAATTTTGTGCACAATGAATAAGCATCTTCCTTAAAAGGAACTGTGATATTTAAACCTTTACCACCTTGGGATGAAAATAATCCTACATATGAAGAAAGTTTGCCAAGAGGAACCTCGATAGCCTGATAATACAATTCTACCCCTGTTTGTTCGGCGAATAATGTGTGTATTTGTGGGGATTTACTATGCGTTATAGGATTACCAAATACTGCATAATTTGCTAATAAATGGTTATGTATGAGTTCGCTGACCACAAAGTATTAATTATTAGTGTCTTGGGTTGAAAGAAAAATTCTAATCGCCTGTGCGTTCGACTAAGCCGCCTTTAAGACAATATACTTGTATACCTCGTTCACTCAACAAAAAAGCAGCCGCTGAACTGCGGCGTCCACTATCACAATAGACAATATATTTCTGCTTCGAATCTAGTGTTCCTGCCTTTATACGTAAGGTATTTAGTGGGATATTAATACTCCCTGCTATTCCTGATTCTTTGTGTTCTGATTCCATTCTAACATCAATCCAAGTTGCTGATTTACTTTCCACCATTGCATCAGCTTCTTCTCCAGTTAACCAGTTTAGCATTGGCTCTTTTAGTAATTCATTAAAATCATTTTTTGATAATCGCATTAGTGAACCGCTTGTTTCCATAACGACATTAGCATTTCGTTTTGTATCGGAGAGAAGAGCTTCTTCTCCAAACGCATCTCCCGCCCCTATCGTAGCTAAAGTTAGAGGCGTTCCTGCTTTTGAATTTCGCGTAACCTTACATTTACCTTGCTTAATAATATAATAATAATCACCATCATCGCCTTGTTTAATAATCTCTACACCTGCTTTAGCCGGGAACTCTTGCATCCGCATAAACATCGCTTGAATGTTTGCTGGGGGTATTTGTAAAAAAGCTTTTGACTGAAGTATACTGGTCATCCAGTCACCTTCTTTATCATCGCTAATTTTAATATCAGCATCATCTGCGTGAATATTAGCTACTTCGATACCAGATAATTGATCCCATGTAAGCAAAATATCAAGCAAGTCACTATCTATTCTAATGATTGTGCAATCTGTTTTAGCTACTGCTGATTGTTTTCTTGGTTGGCGATTTGCGATGGCATGTTTTGCCTTTTCAGTGCCAGCCTCTACAACATAGCCTGCTGGTGTTGTGATATCGCTATTTGAAGAATCTGCTGCTGATATTCCAACCTGCCCCTCCACAACATAAATCGCTTTTTTGTCATGATCTCCTTCTTTGAAAATTGTTTTTCCTGCAGCAACAGGCTCCAAAAAAGTTTTACTGGCCAATTCTTGAAAATTTTCTGCTTTAAGTGCGTTAGCAGGCACAAATGTTTTTAATATTTTTTTGTCGATTGGCTCAGCCATTCAATGCTTTTCCTTCGTTTTGATAGTAAAAGATGTATTGTATAATATCCGAGACTAATAATGTATTTGGGTTTAATAGAGTTGATGTAAAAAGTCTAAAAACCCACGGTCATATAAAAAATACTTATGTGTCTCTAATTTGGATTAAAATCACTACAACCCCACAGCATAAAAATAATGCAGTAGGGTTGCATATTAAGTCTGAAAAGTACTAAATATTGTAACCGCGCTCATTATGTAAAACGATATCAAGACCTTCAGTTTCTTCGTCCTCTTCAACTCTTAAGCCGACCATCATGTCTACTAATTTTAAAATAACAAAGGTAATTACAGCACACCACGCTATGGTTGCCACAACACCGATTGCTTGAACCCCAAATTGAGAAGAAATTGAATAAGCTTCATCAGCAGACTGTAACCCGCCAAAAGAATTCGAATAAAACACAGCTGTTAATAAGCAGCCTAGAGCACCGCCAACACCATGAACTGGAAAAACATCAAGTGAATCATCAATTTTTAATCCACGTTTAATATATTGTGTAGCAAAATAGCACACGACGCCTGCTGAAATACCAATCAGCAATCCACCTAATGGTCCGACATACCCTGAAGCAGGTGTAATAGTGCCCAAACCCGCAACCATGCCCGTTACAATGCCAAGCACAGTCGGCTTTCCTGATCTAACCCACTCACATGTCATCCACGCTAACGAACCAGCGGCGGCAGAGATATGTGTTACTGCCATCGCCATTCCGGCGCCACTACCTGATGCCAATGCACTACCCGCATTAAAACCAAACCAACCGACCCATAACATTGAGGCACCGGCAACAGTCAACGCCATATTATGAGGAGCCATTGGCTTGTCTGGAAAACCACGACGATTGCCAAGCACTAAAGCCGCAACAATCGCGCCAACGCCCGCGTTGATGTGGACAACAGTACCACCCGCAAAATCCATAAAACCTTTATCAGCAAGCCAACCACCGCCCCAAACCCAGTGGCAAACGGGCGCATAAACGAGTGTCAACCATAACGCAGTGAACAAAAGTACAGATGAGAATTTCATTCTTTCTGCAAAACCACCGATGATTAAAGCAGGCGTAATAATGGCGAATGTCATCTGAAACATGAAGAAAACAATCTCGGGTATAGTGCCGCTCATACTATCCATACCAACATCCGAAATCATAAGATTCCCGAGACCAACAATCTGATTAAGCGAACCGCCATCACCAAAGGCCAAGCCATAGGCGAATACCAGCCATAAAATAGATACCAGACAAGCAATGGCAAAACATTGCATCAAAACAGATAGCACATTTTTTGCGCGAACAAGCCCCGAGTAAAATAATGCAAGTCCTGGTAATGTCATAAATAATACGAGTGCAGTAGAGACTAATATCCAAGCGGTATCGCCTGTATCTAATTCATCCGCAAACACTACGCTTGGAAATATTGTGATTAATAATATTAAAATACGATTCATTGAGTTTCCCCTCGTTATCCTCGAATGCTTTCTCAGTTACTAATTAATTTTAGCCTCATTATAAAATTTAGTTTTCTATTTCTTTTTTTATCTATATAGCTTCGCTACCGGTTTCGCCTGTTCTGATTCGAACAACTTGCTCAAGATCATAAACAAATATTTTGCCATCACCGATTTTGTTGGTATTTGCAGACTTTGAAATAGATTCAATCACGGCATTAAGTTGACCATCGTCAACGGCTACTTCAATTTTAATTTTTGGTAAAAAATCAATAACGTATTCGGCTCCTCGATACAGCTCAGTATGTCCTTTTTGTCTACCAAAACCCTTCGTCTCAGTTACCGTCATTCCTTGAACACCTATTTCAGACAATCCTTGACGCACATCATCTAGTTTAAATGGTTTAATTATGGCGCTTACAAGCTTCATAGAAACACTCCGCGAGGTTTATTATTATAAAATAATATAGTAACGCAGTACTTGAACCAAAAATAGTCAAATTTAACTTATTCGTCATGTTGATTTTCAGATTCATATTTAAGGTAATTTATCTAAATAAGAAGATAACCTTGTTAATTTTAGCTAAAAAAAACGGGTCTTAAGACCCGTTTAAATGATAGAGAGTGTATAAAAAAACTAACTAGATAATGTAACCCCTTTCATTATGAGAGTTAACATCAAGACCGCCAACTTCTTCTTCTTCCGTGACACGAAGGCCCATGACCTTATCTAAGACCATCAAGATAACTGCAGTTAAAACACCCGTGTAGATTATCGTGAATAAAACACCCTTCGTTTGAATCCAGATTTGAGTAGCAGTGCTTCCATCTAAACCCACCCCGCCCCATGCAGATGATGTGCAAAGCCCTGTTAAGATAGCGCCGATAATACCCCCCACGGCATGAACCCCAAAAACATCCAGAGAATCGTCATAGCCCATCGCACGTTTCAATGTCGTTGAGGCAAAGAAACAACCAGCGCCTGCAGCAACGCCAATTAGTAATGCACCTTGAGGTCCAACAGTACCTGATGCAGGAGTAATTGCGACTAAGCCGGCAACAGCACCCGTTATAATACCTAAAACACTAGGTTTACCATGAGTATTCCACTCAACAACCATCCAAGCCAAAGCGGCAGTGGCGGTTGCAATCTGCGTCACTAACATCGCCATTCCTGTGGTTGTGTCTGCAGCTAATTCAGATCCAGCATTAAAACCAAACCAACCGACCCATAACATTGAGGCACCAATAACTGATAACGTTAAATTATGTGGTGGCATAGCAACTGAAGGATAGCCTTTGCGTTTACCGAGTATAATCGCCGTAACAAGACCAGCAATACCTGCGTTAATATGAACAACGGTGCCACCGGCAAAATCAATGACGCCCCAGTCCCATAATAAACCACCATCACCAGCCCAAACCATATGTACCATTGGGAAGTAACAAACGGTGACCCAAATCGCTATAAATACCATCATTGTTGAAAACTTCATTCTTTCTGCAAAAGCACCAACAATAAGAGCCGGGGTTATGATTGCGAAAGTTAGCTGAAAGCTGGCAAAAACTGATTCAGGTATGGTCCCTGACATTGAATCAACCGAAACCCCTTGCAGGAATGTATTACCAAAACCACCAATAATAGAATTCAAATTAAGCACACCGGCTTCCATTCCTGTAGTGTCAAAAGCCATACTATAGCCATACGCAACCCAGATCACTGTAACTAAGCAGGTTATCGTAAAACACTGCATCATTACTGAAAGTACGTTTTTACTTCTCACCATCCCAGCGTAAAATAGACTCAGACCAGGGATAGTCATCATTAAAACTAGTACCGTTGCAGTAATCATCCAGGCGGTATCACCCGAATTTAATTCATCGGCTAGTGCAAGCGAAGGCGTTAATAAGGTAATAAAACCAAGCGCAACACCTGCTAAACCTTTCGTGTTAAATAAAACACCAAATAAACGTTTCATTGTTTTCATCTCCTTAAGAAATTTAGGTTTAGAGCGCTTCATCACCCGTTTCACCAGTACGAATACGTATAACTTCTTCAAGTCCAATTACAAAAATCTTTCCATCACCGATTTTTCCGGTATTAGCAGCTTTTGTAATTGTGGACACTACTTCCTCAACCTTGTCATCCGCTACCGCTACTTCCAGTTTTACTTTAGGCAAAAAATCAACCACATACTCTGCTCCACGATAAAGTTCTGAATGTCCTTTTTGACGGCCAAAGCCCTTTGTTTCCGTTACCGTCATGCCTGTCACACCTACCTCTGACAGGGCTTCCCTTGCATCATCCAACTTAAAGGGTTTGATAATTGCTGTTATCAATTTCATATGAATATCTCCGTCAAATAAAAAGGGCTCTCGTTGGAGAGCCCATTGAAAAATCCGATTAGAAACTAGACGATACTGAGAAGACTAAAGCATCAGGCTCATCATTTCCTCGAACCCAGAATTCTTTAGTGTCATCAACATCAAAATAGTAACTCAGGTCCAGTGTAAATATACCAACACCTTTACTTAAACCTACTGATGCGTGCGAGTAACTCGTGCCAGCACGTGCTTCATCATCGTTATCTTGATAACCATATTGAAATGCAAGACCGACGTCAGCAGGAAGCGATAAACCCAAATCTATAGTGAAATAGGTAGCATCACCAACTTCGCCAAAATAATCTGGTGTATACGCTATGCCGAAACCAATACTCGGCGCTAAGTCCCCACCGAAGGTATAACCAACCCCCGCGTAAATATCATAAAAATCAAAATCATTTTATATTGATTTTTTTTAATAAAAGGTAAATATGGCATGTTAAAAATTGGTTGTCGGACAGAAATTATCGTAAAAAAAATAAACAAATATCTGT
>JAAZZI010000036.1 GCA_014239225.1 Gammaproteobacteria bacterium | reverse complement strand
CTCGATACGGGATAAACCGTATACTCCCTTAGCAGGGGAGCGCCTTCAGCCACTCGGCCACCTCTCCTTTATACTAGACCTAGTAAATGACCGCTATGAAATATCCGATGATACTGAATCTTCAGATTTTTCATCCTGAATACGATCATAGATTTCCTCACGATGAACGGATACATCCTTTGGGGCATTAATCCCGATACGGACCTGATTACCCCGAATACCTAAGACTGTAACGTCAACGCTATCGCCAATCATTAATGTCTCTCCTACTCGACGCGTTAATATCAACATTATTTATCCTCCTTGTACTTCCCTAAATATTTTCTACTTCCTAAACCCACAAATCTTATTATTAACTAGCCTTGTGTGGTTTGCGTTCCGATAAAGCTTCTAGTTAAGTGTAATCAAATAATTAAATAATTCGTCTTAACATTACTCTTTTCCCAAACCAAATGCCATGTGTAGAATACGGACGCCTGACTCCAGGTGTTTTTCATCTACAACAACAGAAACCTTTATTTCCGATGTCGATATCATTCGAATATTTATCTTTTCATCTGCCAATGCTTTAAAAATAGTTCTAGCTACTCCCGCATGAGAACGCATTCCCACACCAACAACAGAAATTTTTACTATCTTATTATCACCCATTACATCTGCAGCATTGATATTTTTTGCAGTCTCTTTCAAAATCGACATAGCTTTTTCATAATCATTTCGATGAACTGTAAAAGTAAAATCCGTGCTATTATTTAGACCTACATTTTGAACAATCATATCTACTTCAATATTCGCTTCGGCAATAGGATTTAGTATTAGAGATGCGATTCCAGGTTTATCCGGAACACCGATAACTGTTAACTTTGCCTCATCACTATTATGAGCAATACCAGATATTAAAGCCGCTTCCATATTTTCTTCCTCATTAGTTATTAATGTGCCCGGTCCCTCTTTGAAGCTGGACAATACGCGTAAATTAATATTATATTTTCTAGCAAATTCTACTGCACGAGTTTGCAAAACTTTTGAACCTAGACTGGCCATTTCAAGCATCTCCTCATAGGTCAAACAAGATAGCCGTTGTGCATTTTCAACTATTCTAGGGTCCGCGGTATAAACACCATCAACATCGGTATAAATCCTGCATTCATTCGCATTTAATGCTGTCGCCATAGCAACTGCTGTAGTATCAGAACCACCTCTTCCTAGTGTGGTGATGTTTCCGTTTTCATCCACTCCCTGAAATCCAGCCACTACAACTACTTTGCCTCCTTGTAATTCCTTTTGGACTCGTGTCACTTCTATATTATTTATTCTCGCCTTGTTATGGACGCTATCTGTTTTAATGTGTACTTGTCCACCAGTATAGGAAACGGCATCACAGCCTTTTTCCTCAAGCGCAATAGTCAACAGTGCGATTGTTACTTGCTCGCCTGTTGAAAGAAGCACATCAAGTTCTCTGGGACTTGGTGATTCCGTTATTTTTTTCGCAAGAGATAAAAGACGATTGGTTTCACCACTCATCGCAGAAACAACTACAACAATTTGATGACCTTGTTTTTTAGTCTCAACTATCCTATCTGCCACTAACTGAATTCTTTCAGTGGTGCCAACAGAAGTACCGCCATATTTATGTACTATTAGTGCCATTACTTTACCAAATATTAAAAAGCGTGAGATTCTAGCTGAACTAGAAAGTATTAGAAATAGATAGTTTAGTGTTTAAGTTGACTACGAATCCAATCTGGGACTTTTGCTAAAGCATTTTCTAGTGCCTTAGGGTTATCGCCTCCAGCCTGCGCCATATCAGGACGCCCACCTCCACGCCCCCCTACTTGTTCCGCTACAAAATTCACCAAATCACCTGCTTTGATACGGTATATTGTGTCATCAGTAACGCCTGCGACCAAATTGACTTTAGATTCGTCAACATTTGCGAGAATTAAAGCGGCTGTACCAAGTTTATTCTTAAGTTGATCCACAGTATCACGAAGATTTTTTGGATCAGCCCCATCAAGTGATTTTGCGATAACACTGATGCCATCAATTAAAATGGCTTCATCAAGTAAATCAGTTCCAGCATTACTTGTTAATTTGCTCCTAAGTTGTGATAGCTCCTTTTCAAGTTTACGGGTTTTCTCAAGCTGTAAACTTAATCTAGAGTCGACCGTTTCAATATCAGATTTTAAAAGCTCTGCCACGCGTTGAAGTTTGTTTTCCATATTTTCAATCCAAACTAATGCGCCCATACCGGTTATTGCTTCAATTCGCCTTACCCCCGAAGCAATGCCCGACTCTGAAATAATTTTGAATGTGCCTATATCGCCAGAACGCTCAACATGTGTACCGCCACACAATTCACAAGAAAATTCTCCTGCTATATTCAACACACGAACAGTGTCTTCATATTTCTCACCAAATAACGAAATAGCGCCCGATGATTTGGCTTTTTCAAGTGACATAATATGAGTCTGGGTTTCATCATTATTTAAAATCTTCGAATTCACTAACCGCTCAATCTCCTTTAATTGCTCATGCGTTAATGGCTCATTATGCGAAAAATCAAATCTCAATCGGTCGCTTTCAACTAACGAACCTTTTTGAACAACATGTTCTCCAAAAATTTTTCTCAACGCAGCATGTAACAAATGAGTAGCTGAATGATTACGCATAATATCGGCACGTCTTTTTTGATCAACTGAAGCGCGGACTACATCACCTACTTTCAAAGACCCAGCGCGTAATACGCCTAAATGAATATGCGACTGTCCCTGTTTTTTTGTATCTTCAACTTCAAAAAAAACATCACCGGCGAATAATTCTCCCTTATCGCCAACCTGACCACCAGATTGGGCATAAAATGGTGTCTCTAGCAAAATTACCCCACCAACCTCACCCTCGTTCAATGACTTTACATTTCTTCCGTCTTGATAAAGCGCAATTACTGTTGTCTTTTGTTCTAACCTTTCATAACCTGTAAATGCACTCACTAAATTATTGTCTGTATTCACATTAACCCCAGCATCAAATTTGCTCGCAGCACGAGCTCGTTGTCGTTGCCCAGCCATAGCCTTATTGAAACCATTCATATCGACTTTCATATTTCGTTCACGGGCTATATCCGCCGTTAAATCTACAGGAAAACCATAGGTATCATATAAACGAAAAACATCCTCACCTTTAATCGTATTACCCTTTATTTTATTAGTAATATCCTCAAAAATTTTTAATCCTTGCTCTAGAGTTTCAGAAAAACGTTCTTCTTCACCAAGCAACATTCTTTCAATATTTGATCTTGTTTTAGATAATTCAGGATAAGCATCACCCATTTCTTGTTCTAGAACTTCAACTAATTTATAGAAAAATGGTTCTTTCAAACCTAACTTATTACCGTGACGAACTGCACGGCGAATGATTCGCCGTAAAACATAACCTCGGCCTTCATTTGACGGAACTACGCCATCTGCTAATAAAAATGAGCAAGAACGTATATGATCAGCAACAACACGACTTGAAATAATATCAATCTGTTTGTTGCTACAAAGAGTATTTATTTTTTTAATAATCTTTTCGAATAATTCTATTTCAAAATTATTATGAACTCCCTGCATCACAGCAGTAATTCTTTCAAGCCCCATCCCTGTATCAACTGAAGGATGTGGAATTGGTTTTAACGAGCCATCGCCATCGCGATTATATTGTGTAAATACCAGATTCCATATTTCAACATAACGATCCATGTCTGCATCTTTAGAGCCCGGCGGTCCGCCAGGGATATCTTTGCCATGGTCATAAAAAATTTCACTGCATGGACCGCATGGACCCGTATCACCCATCTGCCAAAAATTATCTTTAGCACCGCAGCGTGAAATTCTCTCTCTAGGGAAGCCTATCTCTTTCAACCAAATATTAGCAGCTTCCTTATCGTCTTCGAAAACAGTTACCCAAAGCCTAGATTCCGGGATTTTCAAGACACCTGTTAAATATTCCCAGGCATAAGCAATTGCTTCTTCTTTAAAATAATCTCCAAAACTAAAATTACCCAGCATTTCGAAAAATGTATGATGTCTTGCTGTATATCCAACATTTTCTAAATCATTATGTTTGCCGCCTGCACGCACACAACGCTGCGATGACACGGCTCGTTTATATGGGCGGCTCTCACGTCCAAGATACACATCTTTGAACTGAACCATGCCTGCATTAGTAAATAATAACGTTGGATCGTTTAAGGGTACTAATGAACTACTCGGAACAATTTCATGATCTTTTGATTTGAAAAAATCCAAAAAAGACTGGCGGATGTCATTACTAGTTTTCATGAGTACCTAATTATGACAAAAGTTGACTAATTAGTTGACTGCTAAAACCCCTATTAAGTAAAAATCTTAATTGTTTTGATTTTTCGGCACAATCTGTAGGAATACTGTCACCAAACTTTTTAATTCTTGCTGTTTCCGCATGTGATAACCAATCAATTGAGCATGACCCTAGATAGTGCTGAATCACGGTTTTTTCTATACCACGCTCCCGTAACTCCTGATGAATTTTCATCGGCCCTTTTCCGCTACCAATACGATGGCTTACAAAACTCTCAGTAAATCGTTCATCACTTTGTAAACCATCGCCAGAGAGTTTATCTAGGAGTTCACCAATCAACACTTGATCTTCGCATCCTCTTGCAAGTTTATATGCTAACTCCTGACGACTATGCTCCCGTCTTGCCAAAAAATCACAGGCGCGCTGTAAAACTTGTTGACGTTCTATGCTCAGACTACGGCCTCTTCCTCTTCAATTTCTTCAGTTATATCTTCTACTGGGGCAGATGGTAATAATTTTGCTCTTATTTGCTCTTCAATTTCCTGTGAGATTTCAGGATTTTCTTTTAGAAAAATTCGAGCATTATCCTTGCCCTGTCCAATCCGATCATCTTTGTAGCTATACCAGGCACCCGCTTTATCTATCAACCCTTCTTTTACACCTAAGTCGACTATCTCACCTTCACGAGAAATACCTTCATTGTATAAAATGCCAAATTCAGCTTGCTTAAATGGTGGCGCGATCTTGTTCTTAACCACTTTCACTCGGGTTTCATTACCCACTACTTCTTCGCCTTTCTTTATTGCACCGATTCTGCGAATGTCTAGACGAACCGATGAATAAAATTTCAGCGCATTACCTCCTGTTGTTGTTTCAGGATTGCCGAACATAACACCTATCTTCATGCGAATCTGGTTAATAAAAATCACGCAGCAATTTGCGCGCTTGATATTACCTGTTAATTTTCTTAAAGCTTGGGACATTAAACGAGCAGCAAGACCCATATGAGAATCGCCCATCTCACCCTCAATTTCTGCCCGAGGAACCAATGCCGCAACTGAATCAATCACAACTAACTCAACTGCGCCACTTCGTACCAACATGTCACAAATCTCAAGTGCTTGTTCTCCAGTGTCTGGCTGTGAAACTAACAGATCATCAATATTTACACCTAGTTTCTCGGCATAAATAGGGTCAAGTGCATGCTCTGCATCGATAAATGCACAGATCTTTCCTTGTTTTTGTGCTTCAGAAATTGCTGATAAGGTAAGTGTGGTTTTGCCGGATGACTCTGGGCCATAAATTTCAACAACCCGACCATAAGGTAATCCGCCTGCTCCCAGCGCAATATCTAGACCCAACGAACCCGTACTTACTGTTGGTATTTTCGCGATCGTTTGGTCTCCCATTTTCATTACCGAACCTTTACCAAATTGTTTTTCAATTTGGCTTAGCGCCATCGTTAACGCCTTTTTTTTGTCATCCCCTACTTCTGCATTCGCCATGTTCATTCTCCATATTTAAGTATTAAAACTCTTCATCTTGGTCAAACTATAGGGTATACTTTTTTAGATGTCAATACTTTTTATGACCTTTATATTTTTTACCATATCATATATTTTACTATGTTTTCCGTAATTTTTTGTATAATTCTCTGAATTTTCTGGGATTTAAGTAATGGCAAAACGAAAAGTAGCGGTAGATGAGATTAAGTGGGTAACCCTGCAACGTCTGCAATATATTGAATTAATGGCCTTTTATGCTGGAGTGATCACGCGTAGTGATATTGCCAAGGCATTTGCGATTTCAGATGCGGCGGCAACTAAGGACTTAAAATTCTACAGTGAAATTGCCCCTAATAATCTAATATACAAGCATAGTGTCTTTGGTTTTGTCCCCAGTGATTCATTTCAGGAGATTTTTGCCGATTTATCGCCGACTGTCACATTGCCGATATTTGAGGCCAATTTTATTATCACAAATGCACCGAACGCAGATAATCATATGTTCGGTATCCCGGCTTTTGGCTTAACGCTTCCTAGTCGATTACCAAAAAAATCAGTGCTTGCACAAATTACCCGCGCAATATCTGGTAAGAAAAAATTAAAAGTTAGTTATCATTCACTAACTGAAAGAGAAGGTTCTAGTAAAAGAATTATCGAGCCTCATTCGCTCATCAACACGGGTTTTCGCTGGCATGTGCGTGCCTACAGTGAGGAGACTTTTGATTTTCGAGATTTTGTTCTCTCTCGTTTCGCAAACGCGAAATGCCTTGATGTTGATGCTGAATCAAATGAATTGTATGACGATGATTGGGTAGAAATAATTTCACTTGAACTTGCACCTCATCCAAAGCTTAATAAAGAAAAACAAAAAAGTTTACTTATTGATTACAGTAGTAATAAAGATTTAATCAATATCAAGGTAAGACGATCACTAATCGGATACTTACTACAACAGCTTTCTGTAGATACCACAATTGACCACTCATTAAATCCAAATAAATATCAACTTATTGTAGTCAATAGAGAAGAAATCGAACCTTTTGCCAGCTGGGCATTTGAGTAATCGCCATATAAAAAATTAGGAGAAGAAATTTAATGAAAGAGTTTTGGTTTACCCCTAAAAATTATGGCAGTGGATTTTATCCTTCTTCCTGGCAAGGATGGCTGATCATCCTAATTGCTCTTGCATTAATTTGTGCGGCGTTTTATCTCAGCAATCCTTTTGAAGATAAAACAACTGATGAGACTATCAATGATTGGCTGCGATTTATTATCGATTTTATTTTAATTCACACTGTATATTTTGTTTTGGCTAAAGATAGAGTAAAGGGTGGTGTTAAATGGCGTTGGGGAAAGAGCTAAAATTTTAATCTGAGGCTTTCTGTAAAATATCAAGTAAACCTTGCATTGCTAGCAAACAGGATTGCTCTCTTATCTTTTGTCTATCTCCACTAAAATTAATACGTGTTGTACTCCCGCTCGTATTTCTTTCACACCAAGCAATACAAACTGTCCCAACAGGCTTATCATCAGTTCCGCCATCAGGTCCGGCAATACCGGTAATTGAAACACTATAATCTGCAGAACTCTGCGCTAAAGCACCCTCAGC
>JAAZZI010000035.1 GCA_014239225.1 Gammaproteobacteria bacterium | reverse complement strand
TGGAATTTATGGAAGTTACAGTGAATCATCGCGTGCGCCAACACCAATTGAATTATTGTGTGCAGACATAAATGCGCCCTGTAGTCTTCCTAATGCCTTTCTTGCTGACCCTCCCTTGGAGCAAGTGGTCACAAAAAGTTTCGAAGGTGGTCTGAGAGGGACATTAAAAAATGGAATTGACTATACTGTAAGCGTCTATCATAGCACCAATAATGATGACATTATTTTCGGCTCAGTAGGCGGGACCACATCTAGCCGTGGTTTTTTTAGAAACGTTGGCGATACACAACGTGTTGGAACTGAATTTGGATTATCAGGCATATTAAAAGAAAAAATAGACTGGTATTTTAACTATAGTTTTATTGAAGCTACTTTTGAGGATAATTTTAATGGAGTAAGTGCTCAACACCCAAGCAGAATAGATTTAAATGGTGATGGCACCGCTAATGAAATACAAGTTGAAGCTGGTGATCGTATCCCTGGTATTCCGGAACACTCCATTAAAATCGGCGGTACCTACAATCTTAATGATAGATTTTCAATTGGTGTTGGGGGTATCTACAATTCTGATCAGGTTCTTCGAGGAGACGAAAGTAATCAGCTTGCAACTGTCGATGATTATTTTGTAGTAAATGTAAATTCAACATATAAAATTAACAAAAATTTTAGCTTTTTCGCAAAAATAAATAATTTGTTTGATACAGATTATGAAACGTTTGGTTTACTTGGAGAGGCTGATGAGATCTTTGCAGCTTTTGATGATGCAAGATTTCTGGGGGCGGGTGCGCCAATTGCTATATTTGTTGGGCTGAGAGCCACCTTTTAACAAAAAAAATAACTTCTATAATTTAATTGTTCGAAAAATTAACCGCCCAGCTTTATTAAGTTTCTATTCTGGTCTCGTGTCTCAAGTTCATTGCTTATCGCAAAATCAATAAGAAAATCATAGGTCATAGGATTTTTTTCCTGAAGACTTGTATTAATAACGAAGCATTTTGATTGGTCTTCATTATTTATATTAACAAGCGGGTTGAAAGTTATTCGACCATTTTTTTTATAATCAGCAACGGTATAATAGAGTCTTTCCGCCCAATCACTTGGACGAAATTTTTTCCCTTCCTTGGTTTGACCCATAATCAATATTTTCTCATATAACATACTTTATCTTTTCCTTTTTAGTTTTAAAAAAAATCCGCATGATTTCTCATGCGGATAACTCTAAGTAGGGGGAGGTTAAATTAATTTCAATTAAATAGTTAAATTATCAGTTTGATTTATATTTACGAGTGGATTAAAAATTACTCGGCCATTATTAAAATCATAAACCAAAGGATCTTTTTCCTGATTATCATTGCATTCATTGTTACCATTCTCATCGAGTTTTGGTTGATTACCTGGTAATACATAATGGCAGCCAGTTTGAGTATCAATCCAATATGAATGCGGGCCGCGCATATAAACAACGACATTAATATCTGGCATTAAGCTAATAATTTTATTATCGACACAATCTAAACCGCATGGGTATGTATACGCCATCGTTCCAGTCTGGGTATTTGGAATAAACCAAAATGTTCTTACCTTGCTTGTTGATAATAAAGAATGACTCTTAAATACACGACCGTTTGATTCCTCTGCTGAAAGGCTTGGGTAATGCGATACTAGTGATAAAACTAACAGCGCCGATAATATTTTCTTCATTTATTGCTCCTATCCAAAAATTAAATAACTACAGTGGCGCGAATCTTATAGATTGCCTTTATAGTTGACAATACCTCATTTATTGAAATATTATTTCTTATTATGAAACAATCTTATATGGGGAATAATCATGGATAAAGTCGTCAGTATGAGGGTCTTCTCTGCAGTTGCTAAGAACAGGAGTTTCTCGGGCGCTGCTAAAAAACTATCTCTATCGAAAGCAATGGTCAGTAAACACGTGCAAAATCTCGAAAATTCTCTTGGGGTTCGGTTGTTTAACCGTACTACCAGAAAATTGAATATAACCGAGGTTGGAAGCGCATATTACGATAAAGTAAATGCAATTCTGACTGACATCGATGAAGCTGAATCATCAATATCTCAACTTAATTCTGAGCCAAAAGGTAAATTAAAAATTATGGCACAACCTTCATTTGGTGCATTTCATTTATCTCGTGCTCTATCGTTATATCTAAAAAAATATCCAGGGGTAACAGCAAATCTCGAACTTTCTCAACGAATACCGGATCTAGTTGAAGATGATGTTGATCTTGCTTTTCACGTTGGCGAACTAAATGACTCGATGTATGTATCACGGAGAATCGCATCTGCTCGACGCGTTATCTGTGCTTCGCCTGAATATCTTCATGAAAATGGCACACCTAAAAAACCTGAAGACTTATTAAATCATAACTGTCTAATATATATGCCTCGTAATGACATTAGTAAATGGGAGTTTGTTGAAAAAGGACGCACACAAAAAATAAAAATCTCTGGCGATATACAGTGTAATAGTGGAGATGCGCTACGAATTGCCTCAATTCAGGGTTGCGGTGTGGCGCAACTACCAACATATATGATTGGTCTTGATATTCAGGCTGGACGACTTGAGGCACTGCTGGAGGACTATGAGCCAGAAAAACAACCAATTTACGCCATATATAATGATAGAAAATATTTATCAGCAAAGATAAGAACGTTTATCGACTTTATTTATGAGTTATATTTGCCAGAACCATATTGGAATGAATGGACATAGATATTTATATTTATCCTAGTGTTTTGAAATCAATGCCCTCAGCGATAGCAACCTTTTCTAACGCTTCCTCCATTGATGCACGACATTTTGCAGTTGTAGATTGTAAATATGCATGAAGTTCTGCGTCATCCGGGCTTTTACTTACACACTCTGCGCTATAATCCTCAAAATTAGATAGACCAATCACGAGTTCTGTTAAATGATGAGGGCACTCACAGGTAATGTTGCTTGCCACATCGCCCAAAACTGCTAGCGTATTCCTTGAAAAACGTTTTGCGGGCGCAGTAAATTCTGTCGGTTGTTTAGACCGAATTTCTATTTTAGGTTTGTTATTAATTGGTATTGGTGTATTTAACAAAGATATTATGTTGAATAATTCTTCAAGTGCTACCGGGGCTTTCATCGTACTCGTAATACCATCATTGATTCTTTTAATATCAGCGCTGCGTGCATAGCTATAAATAATAATAATACGTCTAGAATTAGTAATTCTACGTAATTCTTCCACTAATCGTAGAACGTGCTCGTCTACAACAGCAAGTTCGAGAATTATAATATCCGGTTTTATGCGCCTCGAGTCTGCCTTAAAACTATTCATATCCGAACCACAAAAAACAATCGCAAAATCATCAAGGTTACAATTTATTTTTTTTATTTTAACGGGTAAGTATTCACCAAATATTGCGACACTCGGCTTATCCTTTTTTCTAACTATATTTGATAATGATTTTTGATTATTGTATTCCTCTAAGAGTTTATCTAATTCATCTTGTACGAGAGATGCAATTGAACTAATCTGACAACCTCGATCTACTAAAAACTTTAAATTCATTAATCGATCAACATCATGAGAGTTGTATTGACGACGACCGCTATCGGTACGTTCAGCTTCAATAGCTTTGTAACGCTGTTCCCACACTCTCAGAGTATGAACAGTTATGCCAGTTAGCCTGGCAACAGCACCAATTGAATAATAAGATGTATTTTCTTTTTTAATTGAATTCATCAATTCCCTCCAATAGTTTGCCAAAATAAATAGCTTAATATTTAACTCTGATTTTTATCTAAATTTTAATCGCAACAAAAAGCCGGCAGTCTCATTCGGCCGGCTTTTTTTTATAATGATTTTTAAATTAGAAAAGTGACTTTAAAAATTATTATGGTTATCAAGTTAATAATCAATATTCGTCCTACCCAGTAGAATTAAAATTTAATTGTATGCTCTTTTATCTGTAATCTTACCTAAAGTTGTCCGGCGATCTATCTGTTCATATCTTTTTCTTAATTGTTTTTTATCAAGAATAGGATTGATTAGCTTTTCATTGCTAGCAACTGCATGTACAGGCTGCTCCTTTATCGTTACTATCTCATCAGCTGTTACAACTAATGAAAACATAAGAGCTATTAGTAGGCCGAACAGTGATGTCTTGTTTAGTATATCCATTGTTACCTCTCCTATATGTATTTAAATGCGCTCATAACCAAAACTTAGGTTTCTCACCAACAAAAATATATTTGTTGGTGGTTTCAACAGAAACTTTTACTACGCTTGGCTTAATTACTACGCTACTACTAACTAATTTTTGTCCATATTGATAATCTGGAAGTAATGGTGTGCTCGTAGTCAAAATAGCAGCGAAGATTGCAACGCCTGATAAACCAATTAGTGATATTTTGTTTAATAATTCCATTTGCCCCTCCACGAAAGATATTTATTAAATTATTACTTCTTACTAGTTACCATAGTTTTTGCTTCAGCATCAATCATTGCGGATGCATTGGCGGTAAGAGCTAATGCAAATAAAAGCACTGCAGATAAACCGAATATTGAAATCTTGTTTAGTGTGTCCATGATGTTTTCCTCTGTTTGTTTAATTATTTTCATATACTTTACGGAAGCAGAGTTTACACAGGTTTAGTAATTGTTCTATATATATTCTAGTTTAAAGCTAGAATATTTGTAGAAATATGGACAAAATACCCCTATGTCTAGGTTTTTTTGAGTAAAAAGCGATTAGTAGCCTAACATTTGGTGTGTATGGAGCTATAAAGAGATGAGAGTAATTAACGAAACCTTAGATTATCTCTACTAAGTTGACTAATAGAAGTGCATCCCATTAACTTCATATCGCGTTCCAGTTCAGCACGATATAAATCTAATGCTTTCTCTACGCCCGCCTGACCAGCCGCAGCTAATGCATAAAGATATAAGCGCCCGCCAGAACATGCCTTAGCCCCAAGAGATAAAGCCTTTAGGATATGTGTTCCTCGTTGAATACCCCCCTCACATATCACATCAATCTTATCGCCGACAGCGTCGACAATTTCTGCAAGTTGGTCAAATGGTGCTCGCGCGCCATCTAACTGCCGACCACCATGGTTTGACACCATGATTCCTGTGCACCCAATATCAACTGCTTTCTTAGCATCTTCAACGCTCATAATACCTTTCAAGGCAAAATGTCCATTCCATTGTGAACAAAGTTTTTCTGCATCATTCCAATTCACTGATTGGTCCAGCATGGTCGAGAAATATTCCCCTATCGAAATCGCTATATTTGTCCCTTCACCAACATAATCTTGTAGTTGTGGTAACTCAAATTTTGGCTTAGTTAAATAATTAATAGTCCACATGGGTTTAGATGCAAAACTAAACAAACTGGACAAAGTTAACTTTGGGGGTGAAGTAAATCCAGTGCGCAGGTCGCGTTCACGGTTGCCGCCTGTGATCGTATCCACAGTAAGAGCTAACACATCAAATTTAGCGGCTTTAGCGCGCTCGATCATACTATTATTTAAACCACGGTCCTTGTGAAAATAAAACTGAAACATCTTTGGAGTATCAATCATGGTACCAATTTCTTCTACACTCACTGTACCCAACGAGGAAACGCCAAACATTGTCTGATATTTCTGAGCGGCTTTTGCTACCGCCCGCTCACCTTCATGATGAAATAAACGCTGCAAAGCTGTTGGTGCGCAATACAAAGGTAATTCAATTTTCCTACCAAAAATAGTTGTAGAAAGATCTACATTCTCAACCCCCGCCAAGACACTGGGTACTAAATCTACATCATCATAGGCTAATGTATTACGACGATGAGTTATTTCATCATCTGCCGCACCATCAATATAGTGAAATATAGGGGAAGGTAGACGTCTTCTAGCGAGCTTCCTAAAGTCTTGAAAATTGTGACAGTTTGAAAGTTTCATCTACTATAAATAAGCTAACAAACGATCACTGCCCAATAGGAAGTGTTAAGAGTGGCGCAATACCCTCCGATTTACCAGATTGCAATGAAAATAATTGCATTAATAAACTAAATGTTATTTTGCTGTTCAGGTCACTATCATCTATGTAAAACCAGGTATTACGATAATTAGTTGAGATAGCAATATTACTGTTATTTAGTCCTGATTTAATCTTAAAAAGGTTATTCGTTAATTCAGACCAATCAAATTCATTTCCAGATTTATCATATGTAATTGTTACCTTTCCTGAAATTTTATCTTTATCGGGTACATCAACAGAATGTGATAAATAATACATAACACCTAAAAAAGAACGGGTCGATAAAATAATACTATCATTGCTTCCCTTTGCTATGCCTTTCCCGTTAATAAGTTTATATTTTTTATATTTATCTAACTTTAGTTTTTTCCTTAATAGATTAACAGTTTGATCATCATCGTTGAAAATGATTGATGTATTTTTATTATTGTCATACACAAAGTTTATAGCATTTTTGCTTTGTAATTCACGAAATAAATTTGCAATAGATTGAAATTCTTTAAAATCAGGAACATTAGTTGGTGTAGGACCTCCTGCATTAGGTGCATTAGGAATTCCATTTATATCATCTACAATTAATCGAAAGATTCTTTCTATACTCCATCCTGAATTTGCAAGCAACAAAATTGTATCTACTGATATCGGTTTTAGTAATCGTTGAATAAAATCATTTCCATGTAAGGGTAAATAAGTCACGGTTGGTTGCTCAGTGAAGCTTAGTTTTCCAGTCAACCCTATGGATTCTGGGGTCTCTTGCTTTTTAAAAGTGGAGCTCAAACCTGTTTCAGTATTTAGTTTAAATTGTGATGAAACACTATTTACTTCAAGAAAGAATGGTGTATCGTGATATTTTAATCTTATAAGATTAAGTAATAACTGCTCATCGATTGTTCTTTGAATTGCAACATTATAATCATTTCCGCTAGCTTGAATTATATCAGGTCCTATTCTTGCGCAGGCCGTTATCATAATTAGTGATAATATTAAAATAACCTGCTTAATCATTAAAATATTAAATTTCATATTCTTATTATACCCTAGATAGTAGAAGCGACGAATTATAATGTGAGGCATTAGGATGTCACAGATATAAAAAGTGATTAATTAACACCAGTAAGGTCTATTTTATAAGAAATATTTATCAAAATGATATTAGAAATACTAAAATCATAACGTGAATAAGATTGCTATTTTTGTAGATGTGCAAAACATCTACTACACTACCCGTCAGAGCTATGGTCGCCAGTTTGATTACAAAAAACTTTGGCAACGCATCAGTAACGAAGGAAAGATTGTTTATGCTTATGCGTCTGCAATACATCGTGGTGATGACCAACAGATTAAATTCCAAGATGCCCTCAAACACATCGGCTTTACAGTTAAATTAAAACCTTTTATTCAACGTAGTGACGGCTCCGCAAAAGGAGATTGGGATGTGGGAATTACTATTGATGTTATGAAGATA
>JAAZZI010000034.1 GCA_014239225.1 Gammaproteobacteria bacterium | reverse complement strand
ACTGGGATTCCCCGACAAACGTTGTAACTTAACGAGCGGAGTATTGCCAATAAAGATAATCCTCGTTCTCATTATGAGGGGACAGGGCCTGAATTATGGGGAGATACTAATGGCAAAATTACGCATTTTGTCAGTGCAATGGGCACAACAGGAACGATAATGGGAACATCACGTTTTTTGAAAGAAAAAAATCAAAATATACAAATTATTGGTGTTCAGCCTGAGGATGGTGCGCGTATTCCAGGTATTCGACGTTGGCCTAAAGAATATTTACCAAAAATCTTCGAGCCCATAAGGGTCGATAGAATTATTGATGTTTCACAAGAACTAGCAGAAAAAACTACTATTGAACTCGGAGTAAAGGAAGGAATATTTGCTGGCATTTCTTCCGGAGGTTCTGTGGCAGCAGCACTTCAAATATCAAACGAAGTTGAGAATGCTATTATAGTCTCAATTATTTGCGATCGTGGTGATCGTTATCTTTCCACAAATGTTTTTCCTGAATAACCTGAATCAGAAAATAATATTCTAGAATGAATATTCTAGTTTTTGATGTCGAAACAATTCCAGATATTGATTCAGGTAAAAAGATTTTTAATCTAGAAGGCCTTAGTGATAAAAACGCAGCTGAATTGATGTTTAGTCATCGTTACCAAAAAAGTAATGGACGAACAGAATTTCTACAGCATTATTTACATAAGATTGTAGCAATATCAGTTGTTTTAAAAACAGACGATAAATTAAGCGTATGGTCATTAGGAGATAAGGATTCAACCGAAACAGAACTACTTGAACGTTTTTTTGAGGGTATAGAACGATATACGCCAGTGATTGTCTCTTGGAATGGTAGTGGTTTTGATTTGCCAGTTATACACTATCGCTCACTTATTCATGGTGTTGTTGCCCAACGTTATTGGGAAAATGGCGATGATGATCAATCTTTTCGTTGGAATAATTATTTAAGCCGTTTCCATAGTAGGCATACAGATTTGATGGATGTTCTATCTGGATATATTACAACAGCTCGAGCACCGCTGAATGAAATTGCTACCATTTTAGGCTTTCCTGGGAAAATGGGTATGAGTGGTGAAAAAGTTTGGGATTGCTATTTAGACGGCGATATTGAGTCTATTCGTAATTATTGTGAAACTGACGTACTTAATACTTATTTGATCTATTTGAAGTATCAGTTAATGCGCGGACGGTTAACAAATGATTTATACATTACCGAATGTCAGAAAGTTTGCGATATGTTAGAAAATGAAAACAAAATACATTTAAAAGAGTTTCTTAAAGCTTGGCAAGCTTGCTAAAAAGTATTCACACCAATTACTGTTTTCTAAAATAAAGGAGAACGGGAATTTTTTTTTTAAAAACAAACTATTTATTAATAGCATCTATTTTATTTTTTCAATTTTTTATAAATAGTTGTGCAGAGTCAGATAGAGGTACCATTGCCATTGGCTTAAATACAGCCCCTATTACATTGGATCCACGTTATGCAACTGATGCAATTTCATATCGCATAACACGATTACTCTATAAAAGTCTTGTTGATTTTGACGAGCAATTTCATGCTATACCAGAACTAGCAGTCTGGAAGAAAATTTCCCCAACCCATTATCGGTTTACATTAGTTGATGCATTAAGAGAATTTCATGATGGCTCATTATTAACTTCTGCTGATGTTAAGGCGACATATGAATCAGTATTAAATCCTGATGAGGCTTCACCACATAAAGGATCGATTGCTATGATTGAGTCTATTCATGCTGTAGACCCAAATACTATTGATTTCAAATTATCATATCCAGATTCCCTTTTCCCTGGACGTTTAGTAATCGGAATATTGCCGGAGGAATTAATATATAAAAAACATAATTTTTCTCGTGAGCCTATTGGAAGTGGCCCAATGAAAATTCTAAATTTTAAAAATGATACACATCTGAAGTTAAAGCGCCTTCATGATAACAAGGTAATAGAATTTATTACATTAAAAGATCCTGTAGTAAGAGTTTTAAAATTACTAAAAGGTGAGATTGATTTAATTCAAGGTAATTTACCTCCCGAAGTCATTGCTTGGCTTGACCAAAAAGAATCAATTCATATAAAGAAAAAAAGAGGGAACACTTTTACCTATCTTGGATTTAATATGGAGGATCCTATAACAGGCAATATCTTGATTAGGAATGCAATTGCCCATGCTATTGATCGAGAATCAATCATTAAATACGTAATGGGATCGTCAGCTAGGCTGGCAGGATCTTTATTGCCCCCAGAGCATTGGGCCGGCCATCCCAATTTAACAGGTTTTGATTATAATCCAGAGAAGGCGAGAATGTTGCTTAATCAGGCCGGATATCATGATTCATCTCCGCTTAGACTGATTTATAAAATTTCAAATGATCCTTTCCGGTTGCGTTTAGCGACAATTATTCAGGACCAATTGGCATCTGTTGGAATCAAAGTGGAAATACGTAGTTATGATTGGGGGACTTTTTACGGGGACATAAAAGAAGGACGCTTTCAAATGTATAGTCTGTCATGGGTTGGATTAAAGATACCTGATATTTTTCATTACATATTCCATAGTAAAGCAATCCCCCCGCATGGCGCTAATCGAGGTAGATTTGTAGATTCCAATGTTGACTCAATTCTCGAATTAGCTGAATCAGAAGTATCATTGGATAAACAGGCTGTTTATTATAAAGAACTTCAAGAATATCTATTAAAAGCGTTACCTTATATTCCTTTGTGGTATGAAGATAACATATTAATATCAAAATTTAATGTAAAGAACTATACACTAAGCGCAGATGGTAATTTTGATTCACTTGAATACGTAATAAAAAATTAATTATCTTAAATGCATATTAAAATATCTATTTCTAAACAACAGTTAATTCTTTTTGACGAAGAAGATTCGATCAAACAGTATTCTATTTCCACAGCAAAAAATGGTTCAGGAGAAAGAAAAAATAGTGAATGCACGCCACGAGGGGAACATGTTATTGCTGAAAAAATAGGTCAAGAAGCAAAAGAAAATTCTGTTTTTGTAGGAAGAATAGAGACAAATGAATTATATAATTCAAAATTACGTGATTTTCATCCAAGACGTGATTGGATACTGACACGAATATTATGGTTGAGTGGGACGGAAGAAGGTAAGAACAAGGGAGGGGATGTTGATAGTCATGATCGATACATTTATATACACGGTTCGCCAGAAGATATCGAGATGGGGTACCCTGGCTCAAAGGGTTGTATTCGAATGCGTAATTCTGATGTTATCGAATTATTTAATTTGGTGAATGTGGGAACAAGGGTGACTATTAGTGAAAGCTGAAAAAGAAAAATATATTAACCAAGAATTGTGTATCTGAATTATATAATTAAACGTTTATTTGGCGCTGTTTTTGTATTATTCAGTATATTGACGTTAGTATTTTTTTTAATTCATATTGTTCCGGGCGACCCTATCGGGGTGATGTTAGGTGAGACAGCAAGAGCAGTAGATAGAGAAGCTTTGAGACATTCTCTTGGATTGGATTTACCAGTCATTCAGCAATGGGTGGAATACTTGCGAGGTTTTACTCATTTCGATCTAGGGATGTCATTACATTCCAAACAACATGTTAGTCAATTATTGCTGCAGCGTATACCTGCAACAGTTACACTAAGTTTCGCAAGCCTATTTGTTGCAGTTCTAATTGCTGTTCCATTAGGAATATTATCTGCAGTTCATAAAGATTCGATTTGGGACCGTCTTTCAATGATGTCTGCAATGCTTGGTGTCTCCATTCCTAATTTTGTTATGGGCCCATTATTAATTTTAATCTTTTCATTATGGCTAGAGTGGCTTCCTGTTAGTGGTAATGAGGGTATGAATTCATTAATCCTGCCTGCTTTAACATTAGGCTCAGCACTTGCTGCAATCCTATCACGAATGATTCGATCATCGATGTTAGAAGTTTTACAAGAAGATTATATTCGATCAGCTCGTGCACGCGGTTTAACTGAATTTAAGATATTAGTATTTCATGCACTGCGTAATGCCGCTTTACCAGTGGTTACCATATTAGGAATGCAACTTGGCACTCTTTTAGCAGGAGCTGTTATTACTGAAACTATATTTTCATGGCCAGGTATTGGACAACTAATGATTGAATCAATACAAAAAAGAGATTATCCAATTGTGCAAGGCTGCGTAATACTAATTAGTTTTAGCTATGTTTTAATTAATCTTATTACTGATTTTATCTGTGTTTCATTAGATCCAAGAATTAAAGTTGATTGATGAATAAAAAATTTAATATTCCTTTTTTTGTAATTGTATTTTGGTTTGTTTGTGCAATATTAGGATTTATACTGCCTTTTCAGCCCGATGATATTGTGTTGAGTAAAATTTTATTAAGTCCCAACTGGGAGCAATGGTGTGGTTATGATCATCTAGGCCGATCAATATGTGAACGCTTAGTTATGGGAGCAAAAACATCATTGAGCGTCGCAATTATTGTTGTCTCAATATCTTTTATTATTGGGACTTTTTTTGGTGTCATTGGAGCATGGTTAGGCGGCATTTATGATAAATTTCTTGTAGTGATTATAGATATTTTTATTGCCTTCCCTGGAATCTTATTAGCAATTGTATTAGCTGGATTGTTAGGACCGGGGTTAATAAATACGGTTATTGCTTTGTCAGTTGTGAGTTGGGTTGGATTTTCAAGATTAGCTAGAATACAAACGTTAAGCATAAAAAATCGAGATCATATTGTCGCTGCATATGCTCTTGGGACATTGGATTATGTTATTGCTCTAAAACATATCTTTCCGCTGATAATATCACCAATAATTATTGAAGCGACATTTTCAATTGCTAGCGTCATTATTGCTGAAGCGGGTTTATCATTTTTAGGTTTAGGGATACAACCTCCTGCTGCTTCTTGGGGGAGTATGATACGTGATGGCACACAATATATGTTGGTAGCACCGCATATGGTTTTAGGACCCGGATTTGCTATTCTTTCGTTGGCATTATGTATTAATATTTTAGGAGATTATATGAGGGATAATATGGATATTAAAGATTTAAAATGAAATCTTATACAACACCTAAAAGTTTACCATTAGGTCCAATTATGTGTGATTTGGATGGTCTGGAATTAGTTGCGGATGAACATGAATTGTTATTGCATCCATTAATTGGAGGCGTTATTTTATTTTCACGTAATTTTGATTCACAGAAGCAATTAATACAATTAACAAGTGAAATTCATAAATTACGACAACCCGCTCTTTTAATCGCAGTTGACCATGAGGGAGGGAGAGTTCAGCGTTTTCATGATGGTTTCAGTCAATTACCAGCATGCGGTTTAATTGGGAAATATGAACCAATAAAAGAAGCTCTCTTACTGGCAGAACATGTGGGCTGGCTAATGGCAGCGGAATTGTTATCAGTCGGAGTTGATTTTAGTTTTGCGCCAGTACTTGATGTCGGTGGGGCCATTAGTGAAGTGATAGGTGATCGTGCATTTCACGTTGAACCTGAAAAGGTTTCCCAGTTCGGACAAGCCTTTATGGTTGGTATGAAGGAAGCTGGCATGGCAGCTGTTGGTAAACATTTTCCTGGTCATGGCTCAGTGAAAGAAGACTCACATTTCTCTATTCCAGTTGACCATCGCCCATTTGAAAATATCAATATGCATGATTTGATACCTTTTAAGGCTTTAATTGATGCTGGTATTTTGGGGTTAATGCCGGCACATGTTATATATTCGGAGGTTGATAAAACACCAACAGGATTTTCTTCTGTTTGGCTAGGAGAAATATTGAGAAAACAATTGAAATTTCAGGGGACAATTTTTAGTGATGACCTTAGTATGGAAGGGGCTAAGATTATTGGCGATTATACTGAAAGAACGAAGGCCGCACTTGAAGCTGGTTGCGACATGGTGTTAATTTGCAATAATAAGGAAGGCGTAATTTCTGTGCTCGATCAAGTGAAAACGTCAAGTAATGTTAAATCTCTGTCTTGTTTAGAAAAAATGCGTGGTAATTTCAATGATACATATGATGATTTGAAGAATAAAAAGTTATGGCAGGAATGTTATAGGGAAATTAAGAGTTTCTTAGATAAACGAGATTAAATTTTAATCGACTATCATTTGATAATAATTTTTAATTATAGGTGCATTTAGATGAATATTTCAGAATTAACAGAAATTATAAATAATCTCTTTAGTGGCGAGGCATGGATAATTGAAGTTTTTGTTGTCGTAATGTTGACTGGTTTTTTAAACTGGATACAGAAACGATCATATCATCGAATTATTTCAAAACTTGAACAGACAAAAACATTTTGGGACGATGTTTTTTTTGATGCTTTAATAAAACCACTATCAGTTTTAATATGGATTACAGGTATTGCTTTTGCTGCTGATATAGTTAAAGAACATACAGGCTCGTTTATATTTTCTGCTGTTTCTCCTTTATATCGCACGGGCGTACTAGTTGTTATCTGTTGGTTTTTAATAAGGTTCATAACACGTGCCGAAAGAAATATTATTTTAGCTAAACGAACTTCTGGCGAAGAGATTGACCAAAGCACAGTTGATGCCATTGCCAAACTACTCCGTATTTCGGTTATTATTATAGGTGTTTTAGTAGTACTTCAGTCACTTGGTTATAGTATCTCTGGTGTGTTGGCCTTTGGAGGGGTTGGAGGTATTGCTGTTGGTTTCGCCGCGCGAGATTTATTGGCAAATTTTTTCGGTGGTTTAATGATTTATATGGATCGTCCTTTCAATGTTGGGGAGTGGATTCGCTCACCGGATAAAGAAATCGAAGGAACTGTTGAAAAAATAGGATGGCGGTTAACGACAATAAGAACATTTGATAAGCGTCCCTTGTATATTCCGAACTCAATATTCAATAATATTTCTGTTGAGAATCCTTCAAGAATGTCAAACAGGAGAATTAAAGAAACAATAGGGATTCGTTATGATGATTTATCAAAAATGGAGAAAATTATTAACGATGTAAGGAAAATGTTAAAAGAGCATGCAGATATAGATACAACTAAAACCTTAATAGTAAATTTTAATGAATTTGCTCCTTCTTCATTAGATTTTTTTATCTATACCTTTACCAAAACTACGGATTGGATCCGTTATCATGAAATTAAACAAGATATATTATTGAACATTATAAATATTGTCGAATCAAATGGTGCAGAATGCGCTTTTCCAACATCAACATTACATATTTCGAAAGAAATCGATACTTCTAATACCAAGGTTCCAAAATAAAGCACTTTGTATTTTAAACACCAGTATATTTTACTTTATATTTAATAGATCTTAATTTAATAAAATGTTATATCAATTTACAAAAATGCAGGGCACTGGAAATGACTTTGTTATATTTAATACATTTTCCCACCCACTATTATTGAGTTGCGAGCAAATCAAACATATTGCTGATCGACGTTTAGGCATAGGGTGCGATCAGGTTTTATTATTGGAACCACCAAAAAATAATGAAACGGATGTTTATTATCGAATATTCAATTCTGATGGTACTGAGGTTACGCAATGTGGCAATGGCGCGCGTTGTATAGCTATTTATCTTAATAATAAAGGTCTAGTTAAGAAAAATAGTATTATTGCAGAAACTAAGACTAGCCAACTTATTTTAAAAATTAATAATAATTCCGTTACAGTAAATATGGGTATACCAGAATTTGAGCCAGCAGATATCCCATTAAATATTAGCGGAAGATTAGAAAATTATTCTTTTAGTTTAGGGGATAAAGAAATTATATTTGGGGCGG
>JAAZZI010000033.1 GCA_014239225.1 Gammaproteobacteria bacterium | reverse complement strand
TAAAACACCAAAGACATTTTCAACATCAAAGAAATGATTATTTATATTTCTCTCTTTACTATATGTGATTTTGCGAATTAGAAAGCCACCAATAATTGCGCAAAATATTCCTACAAAAAGACTAATGCCATAACTTTCATTTCTAGATAAATCGAGACCAACATGTTTTAAGCCCTTGAGCATGGTTACGAGTGAAATCATCGTGCCCGTTAAGAAAATATAAATAGGCACGTAACGTTTCGAATTTTCCATTGGGTCACTGGTATTAAGAATTAATTTTTGAACGCTACGAAATAAAATATAGGCAAGTCCACCCGCTATCACTGGCGACACCACCCAACTTGCAGCGATTGTACTTACTTTCCCCCATTTAACAGCCTCAATTCCAATACCAACGGCAGCAAAGCCGACAATAGCGCCGACAATTGAATGTGTTGTTGAAACTGGTAAACCATATCGTGTGGCAATTAATAGCCATATTGCCGCGGCCAAAAGAGCCGCAAGCATTCCATAGACAAGTATCTCAGGTGAGCCACTCAGTAGACTGGCATCAATTATGCCCTTGCGAATCGTTGATGTAACCTGTCCGCCAGCAAGAAAGGCACCTGTAAATTCAAAAATCGCAGCAATGATGACAGCTTGTTTTATTGTTAATGCCCTTGAGCCAACAGAAGTTGCCATCGCGTTCGCAACATCATTTGCCCCAATCCCCCAAGCCATAAACAATCCGAAACTACCTGCCAATATTAATAATATTGTTGTATGTTCCATTGTGTTTCTCTCTATTTAGCGAGCATTAATTGAAGTCGGTTGCCCGTGCTTTGGGCATTATCTGCAAGGTCACCTGTCCATTCTATAATTTTGTAAATAAACATAACGTCGACAGGCGGTAAGTCTTTTTCAATTTTATATAATTCAGCACGTAATTTGATCTGGATTTTATCTGTCTCACCCTCGATAACATGAAGCTCCTCGATCATTTCTTTAACACGGGTAACTTCATTTCCACGAAAGCCAGCAGCTACTAATTCATCCAATTCGTTAATTGCGTTTTGTGTTTGACGGGTTGCATCAACACATCTGTTTAAAAATTCAATATATGTATTACATATTGATTCAGGTAATGACATTTTTCTTCCAAGCACAAGTCCTGCGATATCTTTTGCTTTGTTTGCAATTTTATCTTGTAACTGAAGTACATCGAGAACATCTCTTCGGTCCATCGGCATGAAAAGGCTGCTAGGAAGTTGCATACGCAATAAATTTTTTATTTCATCAGCATCATTTTCTAATTCTGCAAGATTGTTTTGTATTTTTTCAGCCTTTCCCCAATCATTTTTCATGACACAATCAAAATAGGGGATTAATTGCTCAACACATAGGACGACTTTCCCAATGTGTTTTTGTAAAGGGCTTACCGGCGAATTACCAAATATTCGAGAAAAGTAACTAGATTGAGCCATTGATTAGTGCCTCACCATTTGTAAAAATTTTGCGAAAGTAGTAAAAATCAAAATTAATGTTTAACTTTTCATGTCAAAATTTCGCGCATTAGAACATATAACTTTTAAATTGCAAGCGATTATTTTGAAAAAAAATAAATATCTTTTATCATGCTGTTGTTAAAGGGTTTTTTTAGGAGAAAATTTTTATGAGCTCATACTTATATATTATGCGTCACGCAAAATCTGATTGGTCAGGTACTCAGACATCTGATTTTGAAAGGCCAATTAATGGACGGGGAAGAAAAAATGCAATGCGTGTTGGTGAGTGGATGAGTGATAATAATTATATCCCGCAAAGAATTATTTCATCGCCTGCAACCAGAGCAAAAGAAACGATTGAATTAGTAGTAGCACAAATAACTAAATTTAATCATGAGGATTTAATTTTCCAGGATGATCTTTATCTTGCTGAGTTCACCCAATTAATAGAAATTATTAACACATACCAAAACGATGCTCAAAGTTTAATGCTGGTTGGCCACAATCCCGGCATTGAGAATTTAGTTAATTATTTATGTAGTCAGTCGGGCAATCTGGATACGGCGGTCACAACAGCAAATTTATTTATATTTGAGTATGCTGATAATAGTTTTAATCCAGCAACAGATAGTTGTGCGTTAATCGAGGCAATAAAACCAAGGGAGCTAAGTTAAAAAATTATTTTTGTGAGACGATATAGGCAATCCAGCCTGCATCAGCCTCACCTTCCGTCTGCGGTATAAATTCACCATTACCTTCCCCATCTTCATCAGCCTGTTCCCAGTAAACAGTTGGTTTGAAGCCAGCTTCAACAAGCATTTCTAATATCTCAGGTAACGTCCATACACGCCACTCATAAGTAAAAGCTTTTTTCATTTTAGAGCCGTCTTTAAATTTAAAATGGATATGATTGATAGCTGAACCCGATATCGGATCGTATTTATGCTGGTCCCAAATATAAGTAAAGTTATCATTCTTCGTTTTTTCTTTCAGTTCTTGAAATGCTTCATAGCCCCCATAAGCATCTGAAAAAAATATGCCATCATCGACCAATGTATTTCTGATTTTTTTAAAATATTCAATCATTAATTTACGTTCTTTAAATATCCAATAGCTAAAATTCATTGCTAGCACAATATCAACAGGATCATTTACTATATTAAGTACATTTTCGTTAATAAGGCTTATACGTGATAATTGTTCGGCAGTTAGTTTTTCAAGCTTATTTCTTTTTGCCCAATCTAAAACATCTTTATCAAGGTCTACACAAATTGCCGTATTAGTATTACGTCGTTTTATCCATTCACAGGATGTATTTGCAGTGCCACAGAAGTCTTCTCTTAGTGTGCTTGCCTGACGTTTTTTAAGTTTTTTAAATATCGAATCAATGATATCGATTTCAGCTTCGGCACATTGAACAGCTTCCTCGTAACAGATATGACGGTCTGCTAGTTCTGCCATTGTGGGACTTGATGATTTATTCTTTGAACCCATATTTTACTACCACGCATATAAATTATAATATTTATTATGATTGACTAGATATTCGGCCGGCTATTATAGCCAATAGTTTTAAATTAAGTCAGTAAAATTAATAGTTGTTTTTTAAGCGCTTAGTTAAAATTTTTACCAAGCAAGCATAACATGATCATATTACTTTTTTATTAAGCTATAATCTTAGTCTATGGCAGAGTTAGATAACGACCACAAAGTAAAAATAAGCACGATACTCGATAACAAGGGCAGTGTTGTTTATAATATTTCTCCCGAGAATACATTGAAACAAATGGCAGATGAAATGCTTGCCAAAAAGATTGGCTCACTTCTTGTCACTGATAAAGATGGCACATTAGTAGGCATCATATCTGAACGTGATTTTCTGACCATCGTTGGTGAACATACTAAAGACTGGGAGGATATAACTGTCAGTGATGTTATGACCAAAGAAGTTGTAACTGCAGCGCCTGAAGATACTCTCGAACAGGTTATGTCCATAATGACGGAACATCATATTCGTCATATTCCTGTTATGGGTAATGATAAGATTGTCGGGGTGCTTGCCTTGGGGGATATTATCAATGCATTACTTGATAAATCATTATTTCAAAATAAATTACTTAAGCGTTATATAAAAGACTGGCCGGCAGATAATCAATAATACGTTATAGCTGTATTAAGTTACGGTTTTGATCTCGCATTTCAAGTTCATTGCTTACTGCAAAATCAACAAGGAAATCATAAATCATAGGGTCTTTATCCTGAAGTATTGCATTAATGACAAAACACTTTGAGTTATCCTCTTGATTTAGATTGACGAGCGGGTTGAAGACTATTCGGCCATTTTTCCCGTAACTAGCGACCGTATAGTAGAGCCTTTCAGCCCAATCACTTGGACGAAACTTTTTTCCTTCTTTGGTTTGTCCCATGATTAATATTTTTTTGTATAGCATATTTTTTGTAAGCTTTATTTCGAATCAGAATCCCAATGCTCACCCTCAATAATATTTCCAGTACGTGTGTTTGTTTGTTTGATGTTAATACGATTTTGTATGAAATTAACAAAAAATGTTTGCGCTAGTCGTTGACGTAATATTGGTACTAATGCTAGGAAGCCAAACATATCTGTAAAAAATCCAGGTGTTAATAGTAATGCCCCGCTAATTAGAAGTATTAAACCCTCGATTAATTCAGTCGCTGGCAATTGGCCTCGATTAATATTTTTTTGGACTTTTGCGAGTGTTGATATTCCCTGAGTACGCAATAATGCAGCGCCAAGAATGGCAGTACCAATCACCAAGGCTATTGTGTAACCTGCGCCAATGACTTTGCCAATCTTGATTAATATAACAATTTCAACGAGAGGTACGGTGAGAAAAAGTATTAGTAAAATTCTAAACAAAAGCGATGACCTCAATATACATTTTGAACTATCAGTATGGCATTATGTTTAATGTATGGGCAAAATACTATTATGCAAGTAATTTTAAAGCTTTAAATAACATATGACCAATAATGAAAAATTCATTTTAGTTTTGAGTACTTTCCCAGCATCTATATCAGTGAAAGATATCGCAGAGATATTGGTTAATGAAAAACTTGCTGCCTGCATCAATATTATTCCTGAAGTACAGTCTGTATTTCGATGGAAAGATAAAGTTGATAATGCTCCTGAAAATATTTTAATTATAAAAACAACACTTAGTTTATACGGTATATTAGAAAAAAGAATCAAAGAGCTGCATCCCTACGAACTTCCCGAAATAATAGCAGTCCCAATTGAGAGAGGCCTTACTGAGTATTTGAATTGGGTTAGCGAGAACACTAAATAACAATGTACTTTATTAAAAGAATATTTATTTTTTGCATTTTTTTATCTTCACATTCAGTAAACGCGATTAATTTTGAAGATACCTTAAATACTATTTTTTCATCCACGCCGTCTTCTGTCGATGAGATACTTCATCCGGATGATGCTTTTAAGGTAGCCGTTAGCGCCATTTCGAATGATAGATTAATACTAAATTGGCAAATAAAACCAGGCTATTATCTATACAAAGATAAATTTTCAATCAGTGCAAATGATTCATCAATCATAATTGGGAGTTATGTATTTCCGATAGGTAAATTAAAAGAAGACCTTGCGTTTGGTGAGGTCGAAGTTTACTACAATAATAATCAGTTGTTAGTGCCATTTACATATGAAGATACAAACATAAAAGAGTTAAATATTGATATTGGTTATCAGGGTTGCAAGGAAGATTCGATCTGTTATCCGCCAATTGAGAAGAATTTAATAGTTTCAATTCCTGATTCTTTTGAGGCATTACTTGTTGATGAAGGGATTGATAAACAAATATTTATATCTGAGCAAGATGTAGTCACAAAAAAATTAAAAGAAAATAGTTTGTTATTCAATATCTTTTCATTTTTTGTATTCGGATTTTTACTGGCATTAACGCCCTGTGTTTTTCCAATGATTCCGATTCTCTCCGGTATTATCGTTGGTGAAGGAGTTCGTATAACAAGAACAAGAGCAATCATGCTGACACTAAGTTATGTTCTGGCCATGGCACTGACTTATGCTGTATTAGGGGTGATTGCCGGTCTTTTCAGTTTTAATCTTCAAGCTGCATCACAAAATATTTGGGTGATCAGTCTATTCAGCGGGGTTTTTGTGTTACTTGCATTATCAATGTTTGGTTTTTACGAATTGCAATTACCTAGCAGCTGGCAAAATAAAGTCGTAGCTAATCAAAGTAATTCTGGTCGTGGTACTCTGACGGGTGCTGCGCTGATGGGGTTACTATCTGCCGTTATTGTTGGTCCGTGTGTGGCGCCACCACTTGCAGGCGCATTACTTTATATTAGTCAAACTGGTGATGCACAGCTCGGCGGTCTTGCTTTATTTGCAATGGGTTTGGGTTTTGGTGTACCGCTATTGATTATTGGTGTTAGTTCAGGTGAATTATTACCACGTGCTGGCGCATGGATGAATAATATCAAACGTGTTTTTGGCGTCATTATGCTGGGTGTCGCCATTTGGTTTTTAGAACGCGTGTTACCAGAAACATTTACTTTATTACTTTGGGCAGCTTTATTTATCGTTAGCGCAATTTTTCTTGGCGCATTAGACCGTCAAGAAAAGGGCATTAATTATTGGCGACGATTACATAAAGGCCTGGGTTTAATGATGATATTCTACGGCGGCGTTTTGATTTATGCTGCGGTAAGTGGCGGGGGAACTGTATTAGCGCCATTTAATAAAAGAATACTATCGAATAATTTCACAACCGAAACCCTGCCGTTTGTTTATATAGCGAACATTTCAGAATTGAACGAACAATTACAGCAATCGAAGCTTGAGGGCAAGTCAGTGATGTTAGATTTTTATGCCGACTGGTGTATCGAGTGCAAACAAATGGAGGCACATACTTTTTCTAAACTATCGGTTCAAGAGATATTGCAAGATATAAATTTACTGAAAGCAGATGTTACAAAAAATAACGATAGTGATAAAATTTTGTTAAAACATTTTGGGTTATTTGGCCCCCCGGCAATTATTTTTTTTAATCAACAATCAGAAGAGATTAAATCTCATCGCCTTATTGGTTTTTTTAAACCAGAAAATTTTATAGAGCATATTAAACAAGTTAAGTCCCTATGAAACGATGGCAGATAATATTTGTGGCAATCCTTGTAGCAATACTTTCAGGGTTTAGTGGTTATTATTTTCAGCAGTTAACAAAAGATGATGCAGTTTCTAAAGAACAACTCAATACTAAGAAACTACCGAGTTCTGAAGAAGTTATTGGTATGGATGTAGCGGAATTTAGTTTGTTGGATTTAAATGGTGAAAGACGATATTTATCTGAGTGGAAAGGTAAGTTAATTGCAATTAATTTCTGGGCGACATGGTGTGCCCCCTGTCGTGAAGAAATCCCTGCTTTTGTCGAACTACAAGAAAAATATGCAACACAAGGATTACAATTTATCGGAATTGCATTACAGCAGGCAGATGAGGTGAGAGATTTTATCGAAGAATATAATGTTAATTACCCCTCATTGGTTGGCGGGGATGAAGTGATAAAAGTTGCCAGACAATTAGGGAATAATATTGGCGCGATGCCATATACGGTGATCATCAATTCTAAAGGTAAAATCGCATTTACCCGCCGTGGGCCGCTATCTAAGCTCGAGGCGGAGACGGCGATTAAGAACTTCTTATAAGCAAAATTGGCAAAAATAACCTGTTCGTATTTTCGTTAAATTTCTGCTAAAATTCAGGAAAATGTCGTTAAAATCATTAAAAACAATAATATCAGTTATTATATATAGGGGATTTACTTGAAGTTTCTCGTGCTAAATGGGCCAAATCTAAACCTTTTGGGCGAGCGAGAGCCGGAGGTTTATGGAACAGCGACGCTAGCCGAGATAGATGCCAGAATACTGAATTTGGCGACAGCGCAAGGCAATACACTCTCAAGTTTTCAAAGCAATGCCGAGCATGAACTAGTAGATAAAATACATGAGGCAAAAAAAACAGGGGTGGATTTTATACTAATTAACCCCGGCGCATTTACCCACACCAGCATAGCACTACGTGATGCGATGCTGGGCACACAAATTCCCTTTATTGAAGTACATTTATCGAATGTATTTTCCCGTGAGGAATTTAGAAAGTCTTCATATTTATCTGACATTGCCGTTGCTGTTGTGAGCGGTCTTGGTGATTATGGATATGAGCTTGCCTTAATGGGCGCTGAACGATACCTAAAAAAATAATGAAAAAATATTATGGATATTAGAAAGGTTAAAAAATTAATTGAGTTACTTGAGGAGTCAGGAATCGCCGAGATT
>JAAZZI010000032.1 GCA_014239225.1 Gammaproteobacteria bacterium | reverse complement strand
GAATATAAAAAATATGATGTTACTAAATATGGACATTGGTCAGGAACAGGTTTAATAGTTATGAATATTAAAATAGAAATGAAATTCTAATCTGATTAAATTTATCTAATATTATAGTATATTTTTTTTGCTAAATTATATAATTTATAGTCCATTTTATTTTTTTCATAAAATTAAATCTCAGCTTTTAATTGGAACAAATATATTTATTTTCACACCATTTCCTATTGAACTTTCAAATTCAAACACACCATCATTCATCTCAACACGTTCCTTCATTCCCAACAATCCAAAGCCAGGAATTATTTTATCTTTATCTATACCAATACCATTATCCTCTATTTTCAGGTTAATTCTTTCTGTATTATTAAGCCTATTTTTTTTAATTGTCACAGTAACCTTACTAGCATTAGAATGTTTCAATGAATTAGTTAAACTTTCTTGAGTGATTCTATATATATTAATTTTTAATGATTCCGATAAATCAGTAGGCACATCTAAAAACGTAAAATCACAAAAAATATCATCTTGATTATCATTCCATTCATCAATCATATTCTGTAACGCCTTAACTAAACCAAATTCATCTAGAACAGAAGGTCTTAATCTGTGCATCATATTTTTTGCAACCTGATAAATATGATCTGAATACTCAATAATAGTTTTTACGCTAGAATTTATATATCTTTTTTCTAATGTAGTTTTATTTGAAATTGATACTGCTACGGCTTTTATCGCAGTAATGGTTTGTCCTAATTCATCATGAAGTTCTTGAGAAAGATTACGTCTTTCTTCTTCTTGGATTTCAAGGGAGCGTTTTGTTAATAATTGATTTCTTGCTTTCGTTTCTAATAGCACTTGTGTCATATGATTAAATTGTTGTGATATTTTTTCAAGCTCCGGTAAACGAAAATGGGGAAGTTTTAATTTATAATTTCCTTTTTTGATGCTAGACAATCCATCTAATATTTTTTCAATAGGTGATAAGTAAAGACCTATCGCAACATATATAAGAGCATTAACTAGAATAATAAAAATTGAGAGGAATATTAAAATATTTCTAGTTTCAACCCAGCTTTCATGGATTTCATCTAATGGATCCGGCTTTATAAGAATATCTATTGGTGATGTTACTGGTGTATATAACCATCGACGAATTTCTGTCGCTGGCGGTTTAACTAGATTAATAAACCATCTTGGTGCGTCACTTTCCAGAAATAAAATATTATCCTCTGCCGGTATCAGGACATCTGTAGGGCTGCGAATTTCTATACGTATATGTCTTATCGTGTCTAATTCAGTCAATTTGCGCAAAAATTTAAACTGTCTCTGTTCGTCAGAATCAGACAAGAGAGAAGCTGATACGGCTTGAATAAGCTGGAGGGCAAGCTGTGTACTTGATTCAACTTCACTGTGCACAGAATTACGTGCATGCGAAATCGTATAAAAACTACTACATAAAAATAAGATAATTAGTAGTGTAGTAATTAAGATATTAAGCCTGATCCTAAGGCTCATCGAACTATTTTACCTCTTTATTCATCTAAGTTTGGCTATAATGTCTACCTTATCGTTATAGAAATATGATGAATTTCAATTAAATATATTAAAATTTCTATGTAAAAGCTCACTTGTTAATTTACAATATCATTTATTGAATCAGAACTATATAAAGAACAGGGAAAAATTCCTAATGGAAAAACACATTAAATATTTTTTAGTCCCGCTATTACTCAGCTTTATGATAATAGCTTTTGTAACCGCTGAAACAGAAACGGCAGCAGAAACCGCTGAAATAGAAACGGCAGCAGAGAAAACCCTTGGAGATGCGGTCGAAACTAAAATTGAAGCCCAGGAAGAATCGGTCAAATCTCAAAATACAATTGATAATTTAACCGACGAAACCAGAGATATGGTTCAAGTATATCGTAATGCTATACGTAAAACAGAGAGCCTAAATTCATATAATCAACAATTAGCGAAATTAGTAAAACAACAAAAACTTTCCCTTAATTCTATACAAAGACAAATTGAAAACGCGGAAGAAACACGTCGTAGTATTGTTCCTTTTATAAATAAAATGATTACAACACTTGAAAAATTTGTGAGACTTGACCTTCCATTTCTTTTGGATGAAAGACGTCAACGTGTATCCACATTGAAACAGATTGTAAATCTTCCTGATATAACTCTTCCTGATAAATATCGTCGAGTAATGGAAGCCTACCAGATAGAAATTGAATATGGCCGAACAATAGAAGCCTATAACGACACAATCACTGTTGATGGGGAAGAATACACTGTTGAGATACTCCGTGTGGGTAGACTCCTGATGACATTTCAAACATCTGATGGTGCTCTCAGTGGAATATGGAATAAACATTCAAAAGCATGGAGAAAATTACCATCTGAATATAATCGTTCGATTAATCAAGGTCTATTGATAGCAAAAAAACAAGCGCCGCCTGAATTGATTAAATTACCTGTTACTGCTGCAGGAAAGAAATTATGAAAAAATTAATTCTACTCAGTTTTGTTTTGTTTGTAACGCCTTTGTATTCTGAAGAACCAAATAATCTAGATGAACTACTAGAGCAAGTAAAAAGAGAACGTGTATTAGAAAAAGAAGAGCTCCTAGAGCGTGAATCAAAATTTAAAAACGCTCACAGTAAACAGAAAAAATTATTAGCGATTGCTGAAAAAAAACTTAAAGAAGAGGAGGAACGAAGCACATCATTGAAGGCAACATACGAAAGCTATGATAGTGAGATAAAAAAACAAAAAGGAATTCTAGATGAAAATATGGGCACGCTTGGTGAGCTTGATGGTATTGTTAAACAAATTGCTGGTGAGCTCGATTCAATAATCGATACTTCCCTTGTCTCTGCACAAAAACCAGATAGAGATAAAATACTGAATCTATTATCAACACGGAAAGAAGTTCCGTCGTACGAAGAATTGGAAGAACTCTGGTTACTAGCAATGGATGAAATGATTGAATCAGGAAAAGTTGTACGCTTTTCAGGAAAAATAGTAACTGCCTCGGGCAATGAAGTTGAACAAGATATCACTCGTATTGGAGTTTTCAATGCTATCTCTGCTGGGCGTTTTTTAAGGGCACTTCCGGAATCAGGTATTTTAATGGAGCCGGGTAGACAGCCAGGGCAACGTTTCCTTGATATGGCTCAAGAAATTGAAAGTGCAGATACAGGTATACACCCGTTCCCTATCGATCCAACACGTGGCGCAATGTTGGCGTTATTAGTTCAAGTTCCTGATCTCAAAAATCGTGTAGAGCAAGGCGGTTTAATCGGTTATGTTATTTTAGTTATTGGAATCATAGGTATTTTACTTGCTCTTGAAAGACTAGTTGTTTTATTTATCACTAATCGGAAAATAAGAGAACAATTAAACAGCGAAGAGCCAGATGATAATCCGCTTGGTCGTATTATGCTCGTTTATAAAAACAACCCCGAAATGGATGCTGAAACACTTGGCTTGAAACTTGATGAGGCTATCTTAAAAGAAATGCCAGTGCTTCAACGTGGTCTATGGACTATAGCGCTACTAGCCGCTGTATCCCCACTACTTGGTTTACTTGGAACTGTAACGGGTATTATTGAAACTTTCCAATCAATTACATTATATGGGACAGGGGATCCTCGTGTTATGTCGGGTGGTATATCCCAGGCTCTTGTTACAACAGTTATGGGGTTACTTGTTGCTATCCCCTTGTTGCTCTTCCATGGTTATCTTGCTTCAAAAAGTAATGCATTAATTCAAATACTAGACGAAAAAAGTATGGCATTTGTTGCATTGTTGGCAGAAGAAAATCGTAAGAAAGTATTTGGCCAATCGCAATATCAAAATATCAAAAAAGAAGATAGCCCAAAAATCAGTTCTACTAATCAAAATAATAATGAACCTGAATTCTTTATACCAGATGATGAATGAGTCTTTTTTTAATAATGCGTACTAATAGAGAAAAATAATGTTTGATCAAATTGAAATGATGAGAGATTTTTTTTCTAAAGGCGGTCCTGTTTTGGTAAGTATTTTTATTCTATCTATAGCTTTGTGGGTATTAATTCTTGAACGTTATTATTTTCTGTTCAAAGTATGTCCGCTTCGAATTAATAAAATTGTAGAGCAGTGGCAGGATAGACAAGATCATTCGTCATGGCATGCACTGAAAATTAAAGATGGGCTTGTAAGTGAAATATCAACTGACTTGAAACACAACCTTATACCAATACAAACATTAACCGGGATACTACCGCTACTTGGTTTGCTTGGAACAGTAACTGGTATGATTTCAATATTTGAAGTATTGAATGTTTTTGGTATGGGTAATGCTCGGGGTATGGCTGAGGGAATATCAAGGGCTTTATTACCAACAACAGCAGGATTAGCAACCTCCATTATTGGAATTTACTTCAGCGCCGATTTAAATAAACGTGCAAAAACAAATGAAATGATAGCTAAAGATGCATTAACATTAGAAAAAACAACAAATAAAATTCAAGATTTACTCACTTAATAATCATTATGAGACAAATTCATTCAAAACAAGAATCAAAAGTTGAAGATATCAACTTAACACCGCTGATTGATGTGGTATTTATTTTGTTAATATTTTTCCTTGTTACATCTTCCTTTACCAAAGAATCTGGAATTGATGTTGACAGACCAACCGCTAAATCGGCTGTCAGAGAAGAGCAAGGTAGCATGATTATAGCAGTTAGTAAGGATGGTGAAGTTTGGATTGATAATAATAAAATTGAACTGAATGCGGTACGTTCTCATGTAGAACGTGAACATGCACAAAATCCAGAAGGAACAATTATCATACTAGCTGATCAGAACTCAAGAACGGGAACTACTGTTGAAGTACTTGATCAAGTGCGACTCGCAGGTGTTACAAATGTTTCTATTGCAGCATCAAATGAACAGTAAGAAAAACTTTAAATTGTATTATGAAAATTCCCGCGCTAAATATTCTAAAAAATACAAAACTTCTAACATTAATCATTGTTGCGCTGGTTTTAAATATTGCTATATTTATTCTCATTCAAAGACTTGTTAGCCAAGAACATGGTTTTGATGTGAATCTCATAGATAGAAATTTTCTCGATTTTACACGAGTCATAGAAAAACCTATCCCTCCTCCAGAAAAAATTGAAGATATCGAGCCACCCCCGGAAGAAGAAGACCCTCCACCGCCAGAGATGCCTACACCCGAAATTGATAGGCCTCAACAAATGGATATTGAACTATCAACACCCGAAATTGATGTGCCTATGTCTATGGCAGGAGAACCATATCTTGGTGAATTTAGCGGTTCCGGTGATTCAAGTGCCTTGGGCAGGCCTGGAAAACCTAATATTGATAGTAATGTTGTCCCATCATTGAGAATACCACCAACATATCCCAAGCGCGCACTTCGTAGTGGTATTGAGGGTGTAGTAACTGTTGAATTTACAATTACAATAGATGGCTCAGTCAAAGATGCTGAAATAATTGAAGCGGAACCACCTAATATTTTTGATAAATCAGTCCTAAGAGCAATTTCTAAATGGAAATTTAATCCTGACATGGTTGATGGCAAACCAATTGAAAAACGTGCAAGACAGGATATAAAATTTACACTTAAAAAATGATAATAATTCTTAAAAAAAATAGATCACAATTTATTTTAAATACTTTAGTTTTATTATTATTTACATTTTCTGTGTATGCAAAAAATGATTCTTACTCATTGCAAACTGGGACATATTCAGTTCTAAATAAAGTTCATATGAATATTGATGAAGGAAAAAATGATGAGGCATTAGAAAAATTAAAAAAAATAATAGAATCAGGAAATATAAAAGATTATGACGCTGCTGTGATTTATCAAACAATAGGGTTTGTTCAAAATAACTTAGGTGATTTTAAAGCCTCCGCTGAAAATTATGTTAAAGCATTATCATATGAAGTACTTCCAGAAGACATCACACATAATCTTTACTACACAGCAACACAATTACTTATATATTCAGAAAAATACCAAGAAGGTTTAGAATATATACTCAAATGGTTTGCTGGCGAAAAAGAGCCAAAACCAGAAGCATACATATTAGCGGCTACTGCATATTATTATCTTGAAAACTATCAAGAAGTAATTGCATACGCCTCTAAAGCTTTGCCTTTAGTTAAAACACCGCCTTTAAATTGGTATGAACTTCTTTTGTCTGGTTATTATGAAACTGAGGATCTTAATAATGCTGCAATCATTCTTGAAAATATAATTATCAAATATCCAACAAAAAAGAATTATTGGATCCAGCTTGCTGGAATATATCAACGCTTAGGAAATGATAAAAAGGCGTTAGCTATTTATGAGCTTGCCTATCTTAAGAATTTTTTAAAGAAAGAACAAATAATACAACTATGTAAAAATTATTTGTACTTTGAGATGCCATATAAAGCGGCCACTGTTCTTGAAAAAGAAATGGCAACAGGAGAAATTGATACTTCATTGAAAATGCTAAACATGCTTGTAGATGGCTGGATACTAGCACAAGAAAATGAAAAAGCTGAATCCGTATTTAACGAAATAATAAACTTATATAACGATGAAAAATCTAGGCTACGTCTTGGTCAACTATACATAGAAAATGAACAATGGAATAAAGCAGCCGGTGTCTTAAATATTGAACTTGAGACGGAAGATATAACGCTGATATCAAAAATTAATCTTCTTTTGGGGATTGCGCAATTTAATACAGAAAACTTACCAGAAGCTAAGCATTCTTTTACACAAGCATTATCTGATAAAACTACTAAAGAGCAAGCTGAATGGTGGTTAGACCACATCAAAAGAAAAACAGAAACAAACAAAAGCGGCTAACTCTTCAGTTGTAATATAATTAAATAGAATATTATTCATATTATTATTTTTAATGAAAAAGATACGTATAGCTCTATTTCTTCTAATGATGATTTCAAATTTATCATTTGCGAATAATGATATTAGAAATAAATGTAAAGAATTTTCAAAAAATATTGAAAAGTCAGCACTCAGTTTAGATTTTAAAAGGAATATTTTATTTGAATCTGGGGTTTTATGGGAAGTAACAACACCAAACAAAAAAATAAATTATTTGTTTGGAACTATGCACTCTCAAGACTACTCAGTTAGTAGATATCCGCCTGAAGTTAGATTAGCTTTAGTTAATAGTAAAAAACTCATTTTGGAGATAATTCCTAGTAATCAAGAAAATATAGCTTATATAGATAAAATGTATTTAGAAAATGGAAAACAGCTTAACCATATTTTAGAAGATGTTTTTTTCAAACAACTAAAAGAACAAATAAAAAATTATAACCTAACAGATGAAGAGTTTAAAAATATTAAATATCTTAAACCATGGGCTGCATTTAATCTTATTGGAAGACCAAAAACAGTCAATGCACCTACGCTTGAAAGAAATTTATTAAAATTAGCGAAACAAAGAATGTTACATATTGGTTCTCTCGAGTCAATGGATGAAATAATATCTTCACTTGAAAAGTTATCTGATAATGATCAACTAAATATATTAAGAGATACAATATGTAATCATAAAAGCATTATTAAAGAAACAAAGATATTGGTCGATTTATATGTCCAACGCGATATTTTAGGGATTCTTAATTTTAACAATAAAAAGTATTTTGATGAAGATTTATATAAACGTTATATGCAACTGATGCTATATGATCGTAATAAAAAAATGTTGCATAAAATAATAAACGAATTTGAAGATGGTGGTATATTTGTAGCTGTAGGTATTTTACATTTAATTAGTGAACAAGGTCTTTTAGAAGAGCTGAGTAATCAAGAATATAAACTAAAAGTAATTTACTAACCTAATTCTTT
>JAAZZI010000031.1 GCA_014239225.1 Gammaproteobacteria bacterium | reverse complement strand
CTTTATTTTTGGTGTTATAACGGGGTTGATTGTCTTTAGTCGTTTAATTTCATACATATTAAAATACTTTTATCAGCAAACTATTCTTTTTATGACTGGATTATTGATAGCTTCATTATATGTAATTTGGCCATTCCAGAACCGTTTTTATGAGATTATCCAGAACAAGGAAATAATGACTTCATCACGACCGCAAATTCCTGAACTATTAAGCGAACAAGTATTTTATTCGATAACTATGATGATTTTTGGTTTGTTAATAGTAATAATACTTAGTAGATTTTCGAGAGAATCAGTTACAATCTAATATTTTGTAATAATAATATTTTGGGCAAAGATAATGCCATTGTCAGAAATTATACTAGTTGTAATGGGTTTATTAACGGTCTCAATAGTGGCTGCTGCTATATGCAGTTATGTTCCGATACCCTATACAGTTTTTCTTGTTATTTTAGGTATATTTTTTGGTTCGCTTGCGCGTCAGAATCCTGAGCTTAATTTTTTACTTGATTTTCAGTTAAGCCCTGATTTAGTTTTATTCTTATTCCTGCCTATATTAGTCTTTGAATCAGCAATCAATCTTGATGCTCGATCCTTAATGAAGGATATTATTCCAATACTAATTCTTGCTATCCCTGCCTTATTAATTTCTACTGCTATTGTTGGGTTAGGTTTATGGTTTATTCAAGATTTTAATATTATTTATGCATTAATCTTTGGCGCATTAATATCTGCAACGGATCCTGTTGCTGTTATTTCATTATTTAAAGAATTAGGCGCACCTCATCGATTAACAATTCTTGTTGAAGGTGAATCATTATTAAATGATGCAACAGCTATTGTTTTATTTAATATTTTGCTTGGTATATCAATATGGGAGCAGTTTGGGGTATTCGATTTTTATATCGCGGTTGCAGAATTTTTTAAAGTATTTTTTGGTGGATTATTTGTTGGCATAGCAGTAGGAATTATTGTTTGTGAATTACTTCGTCTAGTACGAGCAAATATAAGTGCATATCTTATTATGTCAATTGTTTTAGCGTATAGTAGCTTTGCAATTTGTGAACATATAATGCACGTTTCGGGAGTTATGGCAGTTGTTTCTTCAGCCATAACATTAGGTCTTCTAGGTGTGAGCCGTATACCCAAAAGAGAAAAGGAAACAGTTGATGAAACATGGGATGTTTTAGCTTTAGTTTGTAATTCACTTTTATTTTTATTGGTCGGGTTATCTGTTGATGTTTCTCTACTTTTTTCACATGCCGAAACAATTTTCCTTGCAATTATATTAGTATTAATTGCCCGAGCAGTCGGGGTATATGGCTTAGTTCCTGCTACTGTGAAGGTATTCGATTTACCTAAAGTTAGCGCCAATGAGAGACACATCATGTGGTGGGGGGCATTGAAAGGAGGACTAGCAATTGCAATTGTCTTATCCATACCTTTTGATATGCCAGGGCGTGAAACTTTAATTTACGTAACACTCGGCGTTGTACTTTTTTCATTATTAATAAATGCATCTACTATTAGGCCTTTAATGCATAAATTAGGATTTAATAAATTTACAGAAGAAGAAGAAATAGAATTGCAACATGGATTAAAGCAATCACGCTTGCATGCAGAAGATGTACTAGAAACATTTAAAAAGGCAAGCATAATTCCCAGAAGTACAACAAAGTTAATACAGAAAAAAACAAAAAAAATATTCAAATCAAAAGACATTGATTCAGATGATCACATTAACACTAGGTATGTCAAAGTTACAGCATTACGAATGGAAATGAGAGAGCTTAAGTATCTTCATGATATTGGCTTTCTTCAATATTACACCTACATGAACATGAAAATTTTATTACAACGCGATCGAGATGTCATAGCGTTAAAACCTAGGGATAAAAAAAATACCAGAACAAAACAAAACCCATTTATTAAATTTGAAAACGAAGTGATAAAACAGTTACGCGAACTAGATTTCGCATCTAGTATTTTGTCAAGATATCAGTACATAAGGTTTTCGCAGAGTTTACAACGCAATATTGCCGGTTTATTAATTTGCAAGAAAGTAATACATAAGGTTAATGGTATTGATGGTATTGATGGCAAAGCGAAGAAAATTGTAGTTGAACAATACCAGCAAAGATTAGATCGTCGTAAGGCTAGAGTTGAAGATATCGTTGAAAATTTTCCTGAATTTTACTCAAGATTCGAAGCAAGATTATTTGAGAAAGTATCATTGTTCGCAGCAGATTCCTTCATTAAAGAGGCACACAGTAATCACGAAGTTGGTTCAAAGGTTTTTACTAATATTAAAGAACGCATTGCTGACGCGATCGACGGAATACCACAGATAACTGAAGCTATTCCACAATTAAAACCACGAGACATTCTTGCGATGGTGCCTTTACTAGAAGCTCTATCAAGTGAAATATTAGATCAATTATCAAGTCACGCTATGCCACTTACTTTTTTAGAAGGAGATCAAATCATAGGACAAGATGAAAAAGGTGATTCTCTTTATATTATTACTCATGGCCGAGTAAAAATTTATAAAACAGGGTATGAGCATGAGCCTGTAGCCGAACTCAGTTCAGGGGATTTCTTTGGCGAGATGGCATTATTGGGAGAACAAATAAGAACTGCAAATGCTAAAGCAGACAGACCATCATCATTATTGAGATTGAACAGAAAAGATGTTTTATTAATGGCTGAAAAAGAGCCTGAATTAAAAGAACGACTAGAGAAAGCGGCGGAAGGTAGAAGTTCTATATAATCACTTTTTTATTGAATTTCCAATTCAATATAAGATTGATAAAAAGGAATAACGTACAAAATAATAATAGAAACGTATTACCATATTTACTGTAAGGCGTAGCGCCAATAAATAATTTCACATCTGAATTTAACGTATACTCTTTAAATTGCGGGGAGCGGGAAATTACTTTTCCTCTATTATCAATAATAGCTGATATTCCATTATTTGTTGCACGTAAAAAGTAACGACCACTTTCAATTGCGCGCATTCTTGAAATTTGTAGATGTTGATGGGGAGCCATTGAATCACCAAACCACGCATCATTACTAACATTGATCAGTACATTGGCCTCTGGCAGTGAACGACTAATTTGATTCCCAAAAGCAGCTTCATAACAAATACTCATACCAAAGTTTCCCTTATTTGTTTCAAAATTCTTTAATTTAAATTCACCAGATGAAAAATTAGATATTGGTATATTAAAAAAGTGAAAAAAACGGTTTAATTTTTCTTTGAGTGGTAAATATTCACCAAAAGGAACAAGATGGTTTTTGTTATAGAAATGATGATTACCATCTACAAGGAGTATGCTGTTAAAATAGGTATTAGTAGATGTATCTTCATTTACAATACCAGTCATAAAGGATGCATTAGAGTTTTTTTGTTTTTGATCTATTTTTTCAATAAAATTATTAGCTAAATGATATTTTGAAGAAATAGCAGTTTCTGGCCATATTATAAGATCTGATGACCAGAACGGCTCACTAAGTCTCATATAGATATCATATGATTTTTCATCTTGATCGGGTTGCCACTTAATTTCTTGTGGTATTGCACCTTGAACTAATGCAACGTTCAAGGTTGTTCCATTATTTTTTGTCCAATTTATTTTATTCAAGACTAATGATGATAAAAAAATTATTATCAGCAAGGATAAGCTTATAAATCTTTGTCTATTTTTATAGAAAATTATCTTTAATATTGTTATTGAAATAATACAGACAATTAATGAAATACCATAGTCACCTATTATAGGAGCAAAATTAATTAATATACTATCAGTTTGACTCGTTCCAATATTTAACCAAGGAAATCCAGTAAAAATCCATCCACGCAACCACTCAGATATTACCCACAATATCGGCATACATACAAAAAGAGAAGATTTAAAATATTTTACTGCTATGTATCCACATAAAGCCGGATACAGAGCAATAAAGGCAATAAATAAATATGTAATAAGAAGAGAAAGAATGAGATGCACATTGCCAAAAAGATTGATACTTATATGTAGCCAATTAACACCAATTCCAAACATTGCAAAACCAAATAGGTACCCTAAAATAAAAGATTCACGAGCAGTCTTAGTTTTTGACCATAAATAAAAAAGAATAGATAATGAAAATATACTAAAAAAATAAAAGTCAAATGGTGAGAATGCGAAAGGAACTAACCCGCCTGAGAAAAAAGCGCATAATCTTTTTATATAAATCTTTTCAAATAAATTTTTTAACAAATTTTATAGACGTATATTTAATTATTTGGAATTATTCTCTAATAAATTACCCGAATCAATTTGTGTAAATAATATAAGATGTACACGTCTTTTATCTGCCCGAAGAATTTTTATATTAAATCTTTCGAAATCAATAATTTCACCACGTTTTGGTAAATACCCGAATGTGTTTATAACAAAACCGCCAACTGTATCATATTCATTATCATGAATTTCTGCGTTAAAAAATTCGTTAAACTCACTAATCGGTGTCAAAGCTTTGACGGTATAACGGTTATTGTCATGAGTATTAATATTTATTTCATTATCCTCGTGATCATGCTCGTCTTCTATTTCACCAATAATTTCTTCGATGACATCCTCAATCGTTACTAGACCGGCAACTCCATTATATTCATCTACAACAATCGCCATATGGTTGCGACTCATACGAAATTCTCGTAATAATACATTCAAGCGTTTACTTTCCGGGATAAAGACAGTCGGCCTCATCATATCTTTTATGTCAAAATTTTTATCGGGATCGGCATAATAATTTAATAAGTCTTTAGCTAATAAAATACCTTCAATTTCATCATTTGTGTCACCGATAACGGGAAATCTTGAATGGCCGGATTCAACCACACTTCTAAGTATTTCTTCTGGTTTAGCATTATTATCAATAATGATCATTTGAACACGAGGAACCATAATATCTCGAACATGAGTTTCTGAGACATGTAATGCACCTTCGATCATTAATAATGCATCAGCATCGAGTAGATTTCTATTTTCTGCATTTCTTAAAATCTCTATCAATCCCTCACGATTAGGCGGTTCTTGTGTTAAAAGATTTAAAAAAAATCTAAATATTTTTTGATAAATATATTGTTTTTTATTTTGCATTATTATTTTGGCCTTATTTCATAAGGATTATTATAACCTAAGTTATTTAGTATATTTATTTCCTTGCTTTCCATAATATTTGCCTCATCCTGAGATTGATGATTATAACCTTGTAGATGTAATATCCCATGTATAATCAAATGAGCATAATGTTCATCAATATTTTTATTTTGTTCCTTAGCCTCCGTAACAACAAGGTTGGCACAGATTACAACATCACCTAAAAGATTTGGCGCCTGTTTAATAGGTTTGGAGATAGGGAAAGACAAAACATTTGTTGCATAGTTTTTTTTACACCATATCTTATTGAGTTCTCGACTTTCATTCGCGTCAACAATTCTAATTACTATTTCAGCTTCTTTGTATTTTTTATCAAGTGCTTTCTTAGCCCATTTAATAATTGAATCATTCTCAGGAAGTGAATTAAGACTAGAGATTTTTTGAATATCAATCATAAGATTCATATCTATTATCAATAAGTCAAATAGATATTATTTTGAATTGTTCTCAAATTTTTCATATGCATTAAGAATTCTTGCAACCAAAGCATGACGTACAACATCCTGAGATTTAAAGAAAGTAAAACTAATTTCTTTTTCATCTTTTAAAATATCAATAACATGTTTAAGCCCAGATATTTTTCCTGTCGGTAAATCTATTTGGGTTATATCTCCTGTTATAATGGCAGTTGAATTGAAACCAATACGTGTTAAAAACATTTTCATTTGTTCGATTGTTGTATTCTGCGCTTCATCAAGAATGATAAATGCTTCATTAAGTGTTCTACCTCGCATAAATGCTAAAGGCGCAACTTCAATAACATTTCGTTCAATTAATTTTGAAACTTTTTCAAATCCAAGCATTTCATATAGAGCGTCATATAGTGGGCGTAAATAAGGATCAACTTTTTGTACAAGGTCGCCCGGCAAAAAACCTAATTTTTCACCCGCCTCTACTGCTGGTCTAACTAATACTAGTCTTCTCGCGATATCTTGTTCCATTGCAGCAATCGCACAAGCGACTGCCAGATATGTTTTTCCAGTACCAGCAGGACCAATTCCAAAATTAACATCATGATTTTTTATGTTTGAAAGATATTTTTTTTGGTTATTCGTTCTCCCACGAATTAATCCTCGTTTTGTCTTAATCGTAATTTCATCTGCACATTTATTATCAATTTCATTATCAATATCAAAGCTCTTTAGATAGAGATGAATATTTTCTGAAGATAACGGCTCGGTTTCTGTTACAGCATACATTTCTTTTAAGAGATTTTCGGTAAGGGTTATCAATTCTGGGCTACCACTTATATGAAAATTATTACCACGATTACTTATTTCTACCCCAAAGAAACGTTCTACTTGACGCATGTGCTTGTCAAAAGGACCACAAAGATTCGATAGACGTTTATTGTCAACCGGCTCAAGTAGAAGTTCGTTAGAAGTTATCGTGTTTATAGTAGTAATCAAAAATTAGAGGTTAGCGACTTGGTCAAGTTTATTTTTATTTGTCTGTACTCCGCGTAGAGAATTTGGTAGTGCTTCAGTAATTTTTATATCAATAAAATTTCCAATTAGATTTCGAGATCCATGAAAATTAACAATTCGATTATTCTCAGTTCTACCATAAAGCACATCAATACTTTTCTTTGAAGTTCCTTCAACTAATATAGTTTGAATATTGCCAACCATAGCAGTACTTATTTCTGCAGTTTTTTGATTTATCCGATTTTGTAATATCAAAAGACGTTCTTTTTTTACATTTAAAGGGGTGTCATCAGGTAGTGAGGCTGCAGGTGTGCCTGGACGTGCGCTATATATGAAGCTAAACGAATGATCAAACCCAATATCATTAATTAAATTCATTGTATCCTCGAAATCTTTTTCCGTTTCTCCTGGAAAACCAATAATAAAATCAGAGGATATACTTATATTTGGCCTTATATCAAGGAGCTTGTTAATTTTATTTTTATATTCTAGGCAAGTATGGCCTCGCTTCATCAAAGCCAAAATACGGTCTGATCCACTCTGCACTGGTAAATGTAAATGATCAACAAGTTCTGGCACACACCTATAAGCATCAATCAAGTTATTTGAAAATTCAACTGGGTGAGAAGTTGTAAAACGAATACGTTCAATACCATCAATCTTTGATACGCATTCGATAAGTAATGCGAGATCACATATCTTCCCGTTTTCCATTTGTCCTCTATAGGCATTGACATTTTGTCCTAAAAGATTAATTTCTTTTACATTTTGATTCGCAAGTAATGTGACTTCATTAATGATATCGCTAAAAGATCTATTTATTTCTTCCCCTCGCGTATATGGAACAACACAAAAACTACAATATTTACTACAACCTTCCATGATAGAAACAAAGGCACTTGGCCCATCTGCTCTTGGTTCTGGCAGGCAATCGAATTTTTCTATTTCTGGGAACGAGATATCAACAATCGGTTTTCTATTTAGTATTACATTAGAATACATTTTTGGAAGTCGGTGTAGAGTTTGTGGACCAAATACGATATCTACAAAAGGGGCTCGTTCCAGAATGCCATGTCCTTCTTGACTTGCAACACAGCCACCAACACCAATAACTAGATCAGGATTAGATTTTTTAAAAGCTCGCCACCTACCTAGTTGAGAGAAGACCTTTTCTTGTGCCTTTTCACGAATTGAACAAGTATTTAATAAGATTAGACTAGCCTCAGAAGGTTCGTTTGTAGGAATCATATTATGTGTTGCAATAAGAGCATCCATCATT
>JAAZZI010000030.1 GCA_014239225.1 Gammaproteobacteria bacterium | reverse complement strand
AGCCATAGGTCGCGTGTTTGTAACATCTTGGTAATCGAATTTTTGATTCTCGGTATATTGTTACCAAAGTGTAAAATTATTTCATGAATAGAATGTAAAAACTCTTTATCTTTATTGAATAAATTAAATGTATCAGTTGTTGCTAACTTATATAAATACTTAGCATCTTCCGTGACATCTGGCTGTGCGCCGAATTTTGCCAATATCGGCATTCGTTGAGTTAAAAAAGCGGATAACCCGTCGATGGTCTGTATGCGCAAGCGATCTGGTGAATCGAACAGATGCCATTTTTTCTTCTTGTCCTGTTTCAACACATCAGTGGCAAACTTAATTCTATCCTCTTCATGCTTATTTTCCGGTTTCTTTTTTGTAAGAGCGCTTTCCAATGCGTCTTGGATTTGGTTACGCATCTCGGTACTGGCTTTACGAGTGAAGGTAATCGCAACGACCTCTTCCGGCGACTCTGCAAGCGAAAGTAATCTTAAGTAACGCTTAACCAACAATCCGGTTTTACCTGAACCGGCGGGTGCTTTGACAATAAATGATTTATCAGGCTCAATCGCCCTTAATCTCGCCCTTTGATCTTCATCCATTTGACTTTTCATATTTTCTTTCCTTAATCCGGCATAGACTGCCTAAATGACAGTAAGTGCAAGCATCTTTACGCGGAGTCACGGTAGCACAACCTTTCCTAAATTCACCCGCGAGATTCCCTAGCACTTTTTCCCAATCACCCAATAATTCTTTTATGTCAAAAATCTTTATTTTCTTTTCTTGAGGCAAAATTTCGTCTGTATCAACATATCCATCAAACCCAAGTTCACCGGGCTTTAAACAAGCATAAGCTAACCCGCTTAGAGGATATTCAGACGTAATCGCATATAAGGGTAATTGTGGTTCTTTCAGTCTATCTTTTGTCCAGTTATTTTTTGTTACTGCCCCCGTTTTATAATCGATAATTAGATAACGATCTCCGCCCAACTTATCAATGCGGTCTATTCGTAAACGAAATTCAATATCGCCAAAGATAACGATTTTTTCTTTTTCTTTTTCATGCGCTGTAAACTGTGATCTGTTACATTCAATGGTTAGCCACTCTTTTAATAACTCTTTTAACCTGCGCTGCTCTAAGTTAATAAACCAGGGCTTAAATATTTCTGGCTTTCTGAGTTTCTGATTCTCAATAGCCTCGGAAACAACAGAGCAAACTATATCGTCTAGTTTCTCCTCAGGCATTGATTTGAGATTGTCCAATGTTTCTAATTCTCGCCAGAGATACTCCATAGCACGATGAACAAGTTTCCCTCGTCCAGCATCATCTAAGTCATCATCTGGATCTTCAAAAACTCTTGCATTCAATCGATGTTTTGCAAATGCCCTGAAAGGACAGGCCGATTGATCCTCAAGTAATGAACTGCCAGCAGAAACTTTCTGTCCGCTTTCAATCGCCGGGGCATTACAATCTTCAATTTCCTCTGTTGCTTCTGGGTCAAGCATTCTTTTTCTATAATCATCTTCAGGGATTTCGTTATATTTTTTTAGTCCATATTTAGATTTAATTAAGGAGCTCAGCCTCAACCTGTTCTCATCACCCTCCTGTTTTATATAACTAAACACTGAGCTTTTGGCTGACCGAACTAATTCATCAGTAATTTTCTCTGCCATCTGGAGCCGCGACTCAGGGGTCTTACCCGGAATTGATATCTGACAGGCATGCGGAATAAAACCATGGTGATCCCCTGATGATAGCCAATTGTCATCACGTGCATCCGTAACCCATAGGAAATCAAACTGTGCGCCTGTTACACCAGTCATCCCAAGAATCTGTATTGGTGTTTCATAAAGAGCTTTGGGTTGAAAATGAGTCTCGACTAACATTTTTTTTAAATGAGAAAATGCCGTTTTAAAATCAACAGATTCATCAAATTCGGAAAGACTGCCAAGATTACTTAAAACACCATTCCACTTCTGCAGAGTTTGATGTTCTTCACTATCTAATTGCTTATTTGGCCATCCGAAAATTGTGAGCCATTCTGTGAAATTTGTAATCCACATTGATAGCTTCATCTTCTTTTTTGCCTGGCTTTGAAATGACTTGTTAAAATTTTCTAAAGATTTAATAAAATTCGCACACTCTTTATTATTCATCGAACGTAAACGTTCTAAACTAAGTTTTGTTTCACCAAAACTTCTAAGTTTTACATCAAGTGTTGGGCCTCCTTCTGCTCGAATGAAAGGTGAATTTAATAAATCAGATAAGTTACTCATTGGAATCTTATTTGCCCCAAGCGAAAGTAAATTTATCGCGACATGTATCAACGAATAAGTTGATAAGGGTTTACCCATCGAAATTGAATAGGGCTTAGGACATATTAGATCAGATTTGGTCCATTTTTCAGGAGTTAATACAGAACTGAATCCATATTCTAGTTTTCCTCTTATTTTATTGATATTCCTGAAGGTAATACCAATTGTTGCATTACCATTCTCTTTTAGTTTTTCTTTTGCCCAACAAGCTGCAGCATGAATCTCGGAATCCAAATCTTTTTGTATACTAAACGCTATTGATTGATGGCGATCTTTACCATCAGGCAGATCAATATACATATTTAAATCAATTAATAGTTCTCTGAGTATAGATTGCTGCTTTGTTAATTGATTAAAACCATAAAAGGTTATTTTTTCTAAATGAAAGTTAATTTCTTTAAAATGAGAGGAAACATAATCTGGTAAGGATGCATTATCTAACCAAAAATTTTCACTCTTTTTCTTTTGATATGCATACACCCATTCTTTAAAAGCATTAGCATCTTCAGACAGATCAATATCTTTCGAAAAAATGGGAATATCCCATTCCTTACATAATTTATAACAGTGCATTACTTCTTTTGAGGTCGTATCAGTTCGTAATAAATGATCACTATATTTTGAACTTTTTATTATTCCCTCCCATAACCACTGCTGTTGAAAATCATTCAGGAGTGTCAACGGTTCTTTAGCGGAAAATAATAATTTATCAAAAATAGTCTTACACCAGACCTCCCACGGCAAACAATCTGGTGTAATCCAAGAAGTCTTTTCCTTTATTTTTTCTTGTGAAAATTGATATGAAATGTGGCGACTTAATCTTTCGGTTGGCGTGACAATTGTAGCGCCATTTTCTATTAGTTGATTAAGCTTGTTATCCATCTATATATAATAGAAATAGATTAGATAACGTTTCTCAAGTTCATCTACTTCAAATAGAGTCAATAAGGCTCGGGGCATCAATATAAGGGTTTCGAATTCCTTGAATATCTTCAATTCGATCATTACGTGATTTTTCCTGTTTACTTGGCAAATCTTCCTTATTCCAACGTTTAAGTTCATCAACCAGACTCTTCTCAATTGGAAGCCCGTATTGAGTATGCATATAAAAAATTGAACGTGCTATATTGCCACGCGCTAAAGGACGAGGTTCAATAACCTTTAAGCTACGTTCAAAATCACAATTATCGAAACGCCAACTTTCCCCATCTACCATACCATAAGCTGTGTTACGTCGGGCAACGCTCGCATCTTGCCAAGCAGGATAAAGATTTTGCATGTCAGCTTCCATGCGAATAAATTTTGAATTCTTTTTAAGTCGGCATTGACGTCGACTTTCGCAATTTAGAAATTCTAGCATCCGCCTTACAGGGTAAATATGCTCTATTACAAACAGATGTTCTTCATTTACACCAAGAGAATTTTCGAAACGGTAACCACAATAAAGAGACCACCCTCCACCAGGATAAAGATCATTCCAAAAGATATTTTCTGAAATTTCATCATAATCCTCAATAGGTAGTGTCTCGCTATAACTGAAATTTAAGAATACAGTTATAAATAAAAACGAAATTGTACGTATTATCAGTTTCATAACATACTTATTATACTCTATGCTATTATCAATTTTCTATTATTAAAATTAAATGGTAAAAATATCAATATTATTCTTAAATTTTGTAACTAAATGATTATTTACCAAGCTATCAAAAATGATGCTATTCCGCTATAAATTAATACGTATTATAACTTATGCATTATTTTATTTTGTCCTTATAAATACAAATGGGTGTTCGAAAGAGTCATCGAAGCTTAAGCAAATAAAATCAAATGGGATCTTACGTATTGCATTAGTAGCTGATCCTCCACACTACTTCCCCAATAAAGTTAAAAAAAGGGGGTATGATTTTGAATTGGTATCTCGCTATGCAACATCGATTGATGTCTAATTAGAAATTATTAAAACTAATACAAGTAATGAAATTATTTTTCTTTTAAATCAAGGAAAAGTTGATATAGGAATTCTAGGTAGCTCACCAGAATTTGATCAGAAAAATATTAAAAATGTTGTCGCTTATAATAATAGTAAATGGTATGTAATAGGTAGCCGAGCTAACAGGCAATTACCAAAATCAATTGATAGCATTGAACCTAATACAATGATCGTAGCTAATGGAAGTAATGCTTCATTTATACTGCACAGCATAAAGAAAAATTATCCATCACTTCTCTGGGACGAATTAAAAAATACTAATGTTCGAAGTATATTAGAAAGGATTAATGAAAATCATTCTAAAATTAGCATAATTAGTGAAGATACCTATACCTATTATCAATATTTATTTCCCGAAACTAAGAAAATTTTCGTTTTGCCAATCAAATATCCATCTAGGTGGCTTGTAAAAAATAATAATAACTTATCTTTCCTCTATTCAATTAACTCATTTTTTAATAAATATAAACAAAATGGAAAATTAGAAAAAATCGGTAAAACCTACTATGAACATCTCAATACCTTTGATTATATTGATATTCGTTACTATTTAAAACGAATTAATAAAAAATTGCCAAAATATAAAAAATACTTCGTAGAAGCTGCGAAAAATAGTACTTTAGATGCGCGTATTATTGCTGCGGTAAGCTATCAAGAATCCCATTGGAATAGAAAAGCACGCTCACCAACAGGGGTTCGAGGAATGATGATGCTAACACTAGATACGGCTAAAAGAGTTGGCGTGAAAAACCGTCTTAATGCTAAACAAAGTATTTTTGGTGGGGCAAAATATTTAAAAATATTATATGAGTCGCTTAGTAATACTATTAAAGAACCCGATCGCCTGTGGTTTACATTGGCTGCATATAATATTGGCTTGGGGCATGTAGAGGATGCTCGCACAATAACCAAATCACAAGGAGATAATCCAAATAGTTGGATTGATGTTGAAAAACATATTCCAAAACTAAGTCAAAAAAAATGGTACAAAAAAACAAAATATGGATTCGCAAGAGGACATGAACCTATTGAATTCGTAAAAAGAGTAAGACGATATTATGATATTTTATGCCTGTACCGACAGGAAGGATTATTCTAGAAAATAGATAATTAAAAAAATGACAGAATCATCAAATTTAAAAGGCTTTGAAAAACTTTTTCCAGATACAATAATTAATGCAATTGAATCACTAGATTATATTCCAGACAAAAGGATCCTATTACTAAATAGCTTCGAAAATCGTGTTTACCGAGTTGGAATCGAAAATGAATCTCCCATTATTGCAAAATTTTATCGTGAGAATCGCTGGACAAATGAGACTATTCAAGAGGAACATCAATTTACATTAGAATTAAAAAATTCAGATATTCCTGTAATTGCTCCGCTTGTTATTAATAATAACACTCTGTTTGAATTCGAAAATTATCGTTTTTCGATCTATCCATGCTTTGGTGGATATGCCCCTGAACTGGATAATTCAGAGCACTTAATGCAATTAGGTTTAATATTAGCGCAATTACATAATATAGGAGATATGAACACATTCAATAAAAGACAAAAACTAACAATTCAAACTTATGCAAAAGAGCCAGCTGAATATTTACTAGAAAATAATTTTATACCTCCCGATTTAGAGAATGCCTACTCAACACTTATTAATGACATAATTAAACGAATTGCAAATTGTTTTGAAAAAGCGGGTGATTTTAAAACACTAAGGATACATGGAGATTGCCATAATGGTAATATGCTAACGCGTGATAAAAAATTCTTTTTTTTAGATTTTGATGATGCATGTTCAGGCCCGGCCATACAGGACATTTGGATGTTTCTTTCTGGTGATCGTGATTATATGACTGCCAGACTAAATGATTTCATGGATGGTTATATGAAATTTAGGAAATTTAATGCCTGTGAGTTACATTTGATAGAAGCACTGAGAACTATGAGAATTATTCATTATGCTGGTTGGCTTGCTCAACGTTGGGATGACCCGGCTTTCCCAATCGCATTTCCATTTTTTAACACCCAGCAATACTGGCAAGATCAAATATTAAGCTTGCGAGAGCAAGCCGCTCTAATGGATGAGCCTCCATTGATTTTGAAATAAACTTAATAAAAGATAACTAATGATGTCTACAATTGTAAGCGAAAAAGAACTACTTCAAAAAGAATCTAACATACATATGAATAAAAAAGCATATGATTGGAAATATATTATTGAGGTTGCAAAAAAGCATAAGAAACAATTAATTTTAGCAAACATAATCGCTATTGTTGCGACTCTTGCAAGTATACCCGTCCCATTGTTACTTCCGCTTTTAGTTGATGAAGTACTATTAAATAAACCTGGTGTTGTCGTGCAAACTATTAATAGTATTACACCATCATTATGGCATGAACCATTACTTTATATTCTGTCAATTCTTGTACTTACCTTATTTTTACGCATATCTTCATTGGTGCTTAGTGTTTTTCAGACAAGGCAATTTACCATTATTTCAAAAGATCTTATTTATCAAATACGTCGTTCGCTTTTATCAAGACTAAATAAAGTTTCAATGACAGAATACGAGACATTAGGTAGTGGAACGGTTACTTCATATTTTGTAACGGATCTCTCCACCGTAGATGAATTTGTGGGGACTACAGTTAGTAGGCTCTTGATAGCTGTTCTAACAATTATTGGTGTGGCTATAATTTTAATTATAATGCATTGGCAAATTGCAATATTAATACTCTTTGCTAATCCAATCGTAATTTATTTTACTAAAATATTAGGGAAACATGTTAAAGAATTAAAGAAAAAAGAAAATTCAGCCTTTGCTATATTTCAACAATCACTGACTGAAACACTTGACTCAATTCATCAGATACGTGCCAGCAATAGAGAAAAACATTACTTTAAAAGAGTTATTGAAAATGCCAGAAATGTGAGGGAGCATGGTATAAACTTTGAATGGAAAAGTGATGCTGCAAATCGTTTAAGTTTTGTTGTATTTTTATTTGGTTTTGATATTTTCAGAGCAGTATCAATGATGATGGTTATTTTTTCTGGATTATCAATTGGTCAAATGTTCGCTGTATTCGGTTACCTTTGGTTTATGATGGGGCCAGTGCAAGAAATACTTAATATTCAATATGCCTATTATAATGCTAATGCTGCTCTAGGCCGAATTAATAACTTGTTAACGCTTGAACAAGAACCTAACTACCCCCATATCATCAACCCATTCGAAAACAAAAATACTGTTGCGATTAATATTTCTGATTTACGTTTCGCCTATGGTGATAATCCAGACGTTTTAAATGGTATTAAACTCGAAATTAAAGAAGGCGAAAAAGTTGCATTAGTAGGTGCGAGTGGTGGTGGAAAATCAACATTAGTGCAAGTATTAATCGGCCTTTATCCTGCTAAGAGTGGCAATATCTTTTATGATGATGTGCCGGTAACACGCATCGGTCTAGATGTTGTTCGTGAACACGTGGCCACCGTTTTGCAAAATCCAGCTCTTTTCAACGATAGTATAAAAATCAATCTGACATTAGGGCGTGACCTCAAAGATCAGGAACTATGGCAGGCGCTTGAAATTGCACAATTAAAAGAAACTGTTGAACAACTCCCGAATAAGCTCAATACAATTGTGGGACGTCAAGGTATACGATTATCTGGCGGTCAACGTCAACGTCTGGCAATAGCTAGAATGGTGCTTAGTAAGCCAAGTGTAGTAATTCTGGATGAGGCAACTTCAGCATTAGATACCGAAACAGAATATCATCTCCATACCGCACTTTCTGATTTCCTGACCAATAAAACAACCATTATTGTTGCACACCGACTAAGTGCTATTAAACAAGCTAACCATGTCTATGTGTTTGAGGCCGGGAAAATAGGTGAACAAGGTACACATCACGAATTACTCACTCAAGACGGCCTTTA
>JAAZZI010000002.1 GCA_014239225.1 Gammaproteobacteria bacterium | reverse complement strand
ATTCTCCTACAGAGTTATCACCTTTTAAAATACAGCTTGGATATTTCCATGTTATTGCAGAGCCAGTTTCAACTTGTGTCCATGAAATTTTAGAATTTTTTCCCTTACATAATCCACGTTTTGTAACAAAGTTGTATATTCCACCTACTCCATCTTTATCTCCAGGATACCAATTTTGTACTGTTGAATATTTAATTTCAGCATCATCAAGTGCAATTAATTCAACATTTGCGGCATGTAATTGATTTTCATCTCTCATGGGCGCAGTACACCCTTCTAGATAGCTCACATGGCTTTCTTCATCGGCAATAATTAACGTACGTTCGAACTGTCCGGTGTTTGAAGCATTTATTCTGAAGTAGGTTGATAATTCCATCGGACAACGTACACCTTTCGGGATATAACAAAAGGAACCATCTGTGAAAACTGCTGAATTCAGTGCAGCAAAGAAATTATCAGCAGCAGGCACAACTGAACCTAAATATCTTTTCACCAGATCAGGATGTTCTTTAACAGCCTCAGAGAACGAACAAAAGATTACACCTACATCAGCCAATTTTTGTTTAAATGTTGTTGCAACAGAAACACTATCAAACACTGCGTCAACTGCGACGCCCGCTAACATTTTCTGTTCATCCAGCGGGATTCCTAATTTTTCATAAGTCTCCAATAGTTTTGGATCAACCTCATCAAGACTTTTTGGCGCATCCTCTTTTGACTTGGGTGCTGAATAATAAGAGATGGATTGATAGTCAATATGTTGTATATCGAGTTTTGCCCAAGTTGGGTCTTCCATCTTTAACCATTGACGATATGCTTTTAATCGCCATTCAAGCAACCACATGGGCTCTTCTTTTTTCTTAGAAATGAAGGCAATAATTTCTTCACTAAGACCGGGCGGAATTGTATCCGCATCAATGTCAGTAACGAAACCATGTTCATATTCTTTTTTAACGAGATTTTCAAAATTTTCAGTGTTTGTTGACATTATATTTCATTCTCTAATTCTTTCTTTAAACTGAAACTCTCACCACAACCGCATGATTCTTCGACATTTGGATTATTAAATTTGAAATTAGCATTTAATCCATCACGTACAAAATCAAGTTCTGTTCCTACGAGATAACGTAAGCTATTTTTATCAATTATAATTTTTATGCCTTTGAACTCTATGGTTTTATCTTCTTCATTAATCGTTTTAGCCGTTTCAATAACATATTGGTTACCCGAGCACCCCGTTGTTTTAACAGCGAGACGAAGTCCGAGGCCATCAGGATCTTTTCCAAGGACTTTCTCTATATGTAGTTTTGCATTATCAGTAAGAGTAATTTCGGTTTGGCTTGTCATTTTTTATTACCTAGTGTTTATGAATTTGAACAAAAGCAAAATCTTGTTTTTGAGCAACGTGTTTGACATTATTTCTTTGAATCAAATCGAATAAAGTTATTCCATTTAAAAAGCTTGAGACGTGCATATTTAATTCCATCCAGAGGTCATGCGTTAAGCAGCGCTGATCTTTTTGGCAGTTCTGTTTTCCATGGCAACGCGTAATATCAATTGTTTCGTCAACCGAATAAATTATCTTCGCAATTGAAATCTCATCAGCTTCCAAAGCAAGGCGATAACCACCACCTGGACCACGTGAACTAGAAACTAATCCATGGCGTTTTAATTTACTGAATAATTGCTCGAGGTAGGTGAGCGAAATATTCTGTCGTTCTGCCACATCAGCTAAGTGAACTGGTTTTTTATTGTTATGAAGTGCCAGGTCTAATAAGGCGTTTACCGCATATCGGCCTTTGGTCGTTAGTTTCATTGTCAATTCCTCAAGATTTCCAAAGAATGGGGGGAGGGAGGTTCACATAACCAAGTGATTTAGTCAAGTATTAAGTCATTGATTTATAAATGATAATCATTATTATTTAGATTGATTTGGGCTGACAACAATTTCTGTGTGCCTTAAAAATTTTGACAAAAAGAGTAACTTTTAATATATGGAGAAAAAACCAATAACGCTGCTCTTAGCTCGCACATACACTTAGAGCTTAATTATCTCGCTCTTATCATTTTTTGTATCTATATACATTTACGCTACAGAGAACGAAATAACCGATGTTTCTGCTCTTTTGCTTGTGCTTGGCTTATTTTCCAATGGATATGGGTAATTAGTTTAGGAATGTGTGCTAGTCGTCTTGGAAGGCGGTGGCTCGTATGGGTTGGTCTTACAATTCTTTTAGGACCTCTTTCATTGCTTGTCGTATTTCCACTCATGCATGGGCACATTTCCAAAGCTCGTGGCACACAATGAAAAACATTCTCTACACAATCAATTTATTTTTATAAGAGTAAGTTTAATCAGAGAGCGGTTTATCATTTGCTACCCAATCTTCCAGGTATTTTTCAATTAAATGAAAATCTTCACCTTCGTGTTCTGTAAAAGTTATATATTGATTTTCCTTATCTATTCTAAAAAGTGTATTCACTAAAATAAAATATTCTGTAGCTAATTGGCGTCGCTTTTCAATTTCTCTGCCTATGCGAATATCTAAATTCATTAAGCAAACATGGTCATGATAACTTGACCTTCCGATTGATAGATTGCCTTTATCATATTCTCTTAGACTTACAGCGACATGACTGGTGTCTGTTTTCATGACAGCACCAAAGATTTTCAATACAGAGGAAATAAATTCATCTTTTACTTTTGGGTCAATTTTTTTGTTAATTTCAAATTGTAGATGAGGCATTACAGACAAAATTCTAAAAAAATAATTAGTCTTTATTTTTTTTCTTAATTTCTTCTAATTCACTATCAACTTTATGCATATGGTCAAGTATTGAATTTAATGCATTTTGAATCGGATCTGGCATATCTTTACTTTCTGCATAAGCATCAAAACCAATTTTCTTAGCCATTGCTTCTCGTTGTTCTGATTTCTCAGGAGTTCCTTTTTGCATAACAACATGCCCCGGGACACCAACAACAGTTGCACCAGGAGGAATATCTTTAACAACAACTGCATTACAGCCAATACGTGCACCATCAGAGATAACAATGGGTCCCAGTATTTTTGCACCAGCACCGATAACAACATTATTTTTTATGGTTGGATGACGTTTCCCTTTATCCCATGTAGTTCCGCCAAGTGTCACACCGTGATACATTGACACGTCATCGCCAATTTCTGATGTTTCACCAATTACAATTCCCATGCCGTGGTCAATAAAGAAACGTCGTCCAATTGCTGCGCCGGGATGAATTTCAATTCCCGTCATAAAGCGCGCGATATGCGCCATTAGACGTGCAATTAAGTGGAGCTTTTTATTCCATAACCAGTGATTAAAACGATGAAAAACGATGGCCTGAAAACCCGGGCAGGTGAAAATGGTTTCTGCCGCAGAGCGTGCTGCAGGGTCACGTTCAAACACAACATTTATCTCTTCTTTTATCGTATCAAACATCATTTAGTTAATAGTTTTGAGACTGATTTAAGTTGTTCCTGATAAGTTTCAATATCGCCTAGTGTATCAGCAAGACGCGTTCTTGTACCTTCGACAACATGTTTCGGCGCACGATCTACAAAGTCTTTGTTTTCCAATTTGGCTGTTAATTGCATTTTTTCTTTTTTCAGATTTCCCATTATAGTATTTATTCGGTTATATTCTTCCTCTGGATCAATCAGATCTGCTAATGGCACAAGCAGCGTCATCTCTCCAGCTAAAGCCATCGCAGCACCACTTATCTCATTTTCGGTGGTTTGGATTTCTTCAAGTTTACTTAGTGTTCGAATGAAAGCTTTATTATTATTTAACCATTCGGATTCATTTTTTGTACCACCCTTAACTAATACAGTTAATTTTTTACCAGGAGAGATATCTCTTTCAGAACGAATACGTCGAATACCCATAATAAATGATTTGACCCAGTCAATTTGCTCATCAATGTCTTTATTTTTTTCAAATTCGTCTTCACTAGGATAGGTTTCCAGCATAATAGTTTCACCATTTTTATTTAAAATGGGAGAAATGCGCTGCCACAGTTCTTCTGTAATAAAAGGCATGAAGGGGTGTAATCCACGAAGTAACGTTTCGAGTATATATATTAATGTATGCAGGGTGCCTCGTTTTTCTTCTTCACTTATTATTTCATCATTTAAAGTTGTTTTTGAGAATTCAAGATACCAATCACAATATTCATTCCAAATAAAATCATATAAAGCCTGTGAAGCAAGATCAAATCGGTATGTTTTAATGCCTTCATGCGTTGCCGCTAACGTATTTGACAGTCGACTTATAATCCAGCGTTCAGTCAAACCAAATATTTTTTTATCATCATTTACATCAATATTCTGAGATTCAATATTCATCATCACAAAACGAGTTGCATTCCAGATTTTATTACAAAAATTCCGATAGCCTTCAATACGTCCAATTTCAAATCGTATATCTCTGCCCTGAGTTGCTAGAGATGCAAATGCAAATCGTAATGAATCAGTACCATAAGGAGCTATCCCTTTAGGGAAATGTTTACGAGTTGATTTCTCAATTTTCTCAGTTAAATGAGTTTGCATAAGCCCCATTGTTCGTTTTGAAACTAAATCTTCAAGACCAATACCATCAATTAAATCTAACGGGTCAAGTACGTTCCCTTTTGATTTAGACATTTTTTGCCCGTCTGCGTCACGAACAAGACCATGTATATAGACTTCTTTGAAAGGAGGTTCCCCAGTAAAATTTAATCCCATCATGATCATGCGGGCTACCCAGAAAAAGATAATATCAAAACCGGTAACTAACACATTGGTGGGATAAAATTTTTCGAGTCGTTTTGTTTTTTCAGGCCAACCTAGAGTGGAAAAAGGCCACAGTGATGATGAGAACCAGGTATCTAATACATCCTCATCTTGTTTTAAATTAATCTCACCTAATTTATTTTTTTCTCTAACTTCTTTTTCACTATGCCCCACAAAAATATTACCTTTATCGTCGTACCATGCAGGGATGCGATGCCCCCACCATAATTGTCGACTAATACACCAGTCTTCTATGTTTCGCATCCATTCGAAATATGTTTTTTCCCAATTTTTTGGTACAAATTTTATTGATCCGTTTTCAACAGCTTTTATCGCAGGCTTAGCAAGCGGTTTTACTTTGACATACCATTGATCAGTTAAATAAGGCTCAACGATTGCATTAGAGCGATCCCCCCGAGGGATCATTAGTTTATGATCTTCCATTTTTTCCAATAAATCTTTTTCTTTAAGATCAGCAAGGATTTGTTTACGCGCATCAAATCGATCTAATCCTTGATATTTTTTTGGCGCTTGTTCATTAATAACAGCATCAATTGTAAAGATATTTATTTTTTCAAGATTGTGTCGTTCACCAACTTCATAGTCATTAAAATCATGGGCAGGTGTTATCTTGACACAGCCGCTTCCAAATTCTGGGTCAACATAATTATCAGCAACAATAGGAATTATTCTATTGGCAAGTGGTAATAATATTTCTTTGCCTATTAGATTTTGATAGCGTTCATCATCGGGGTGAACAGCAACAGCAGCATCACCAAGCATTGTTTCTGGTCTGGTGGTTGCAACAACAACATGATCAAACCCATCTACAGATTTTTTTAGCGGGTAACGCATATGCCAAAGATGACCATTTTCTTCTTCGGAACTTACTTCAAGATCAGAAATTGCGGTATGAAGTACAGGATCCCAATTAACTAATCTTTTGCCTCGGTAGATAAGACCCTGATCATATAATTTTACAAAAACCTCCCTTACTGCGTCTGACAAGCCTTCATCCATCGTAAAACGTTCGTTTATCCAATCCATCGAAGTACCGAGTCGGCGAGACTGGTTACTAATGGTATTGCCTGAGTTTTCTTTCCATTTCCAGATTTCTTCTATAAATTTTTCTCTACCAAGCGCATGACGAGAAACATTCTTTTGCTGAAGTTGGCGTTCAACAACCATTTGAGTTGCGATACCCGCATGGTCGGTACCGCATTGCCATAAAGCATCATTATTATTCATTCGATGATAACGAATTAATATATCCATTAATGTTTGTTGGAAAGCATGCCCCATATGTAAGCTGCCAGTTACATTTGGTGGTGGCAACATAATGCAATAGGGCGTTCCTTCGTCTTTAGGAGAAAAATAATTATTTTTCTCCCAATGGCTGTACCAATTGGTTTCGATTGACTCGGGATCGTAAGCTTTATCCATAATTAAATAATAATATATTTATTAGAAGATATAACTCATTTGGTTTGATAAATTTCTTTTAAGTTATCAATATTATGATTATGTAATTCATATTCGCTTTCTTTATATTGTCGATATCGTTGTCTTGCAATTTCTTTCTTCTTTTCATTATTTTCAACAATTTCAATAATGCGACAAAAGTTTTCTGCAAATTCAGGTATTTTGTAATCAAGGTTGATCATAACTTGGGGATGGTTTGGAAAATGATTACCGAATCCTATTGTAATGGGTACTTCATTATTTTCTGTTCCATTATATATTTCATGAGGGACAAAACTAATATCACGAAATGTCCATAATAGATCATCCAATTTTTTGGCGGTATCTTCTGTTTCGGTGTGTATATACATGATTACCGGCAGACCAAGCTTTTGAAGCCATGATACATGCAAATTTTTGCATACCCGATTCGTCCGATAATAGGTAAAAATCAACTCGCGGCATTTTTTATGAAACCAAAGATTATTTTATTTTGTTAAGAATATATTGCATTAACAAGGAAACAGGGCGCCCTGTCGCGCCTTTTTTATTTCCAGATAGCCACGCTGTTCCAGCAATATCGAGGTGTGCCCATTGAAGTTTTTCAGCAAACCGCGAAAGGAAACAGGCGGCTGTTATAGTCCCCGCATCTCTCCCACCAATGTTTGCTATATCAGCAAATGGGCTATTTAATTGTTGTTGGTACTCGTCCCATAAAGGCAATTGCCAGGCACGATCACCAGATTCTTCGCCAGCATTTATCAATTCTCTTGCTAGAGGATTGTGGTTACTTAATAAACCTGTTGCGTGTTTGCCAAGAGCAATAACACATGCACCTGTAAGCGTTGCAATATCAATAACGACTTCGGGATTATATTTTTTGCTGTATGTAATAGCGTCACAGAGAATTAGACGACCTTCAGCATCAGTATTTAGAACTTCGACTGTTTGTCCGGACATACTTGTAAAAATATCGCCTGGTTTGGTTGCTTCTCCGCTTGGCATATTTTCCGTTGCAGGTATTATTCCTACAATATTTACTGGAAGATCTAGCTCAGCGACAGCGGAAATAGTTCCAATAACTGAGGCTGCACCACACATATCATATTTCATTTCATCCATTGCCTGTGAAGGTTTAATTGATATACCTCCAGTATCGAATGTTACGCCTTTCCCAATAATGACAATTGGTTTTTGTGATTTTTTTGAAGCTTTATATTCCAGTGTTATTAATTTAGCTTGCGCAGAAGAACCCTGTGATACAGACAATAAAGAACCCATTCCAAGTTTTTCCATATCTGTTTCTTCTAAAACATTAACGTTAAGCGAATTTTGATTTTTACCCAATTTAATAGCTTGTTGTGCTAAGTAACTTGGCGTACATATGTTTGAGGGATAATTTGCAAGATCACGGGCAAGTTTTACACCGTTTGCTATAGCGCATGCATGTTTTATTGCAGTTTCACATTTGGATAGTTCTCGTCTTGTTGGTACTGTAAATGTAATTTTACGTAACGGGCGTCTAGGTTTTTTATTTTTACTTTTTAATTCATTAAATTGGTATAAGGTATGCTCAACGATCTCAACCGCTTGTTTTATTTTCCAATTAAGGTCTCTGCCTTTTATATTTAATTCACTTAAATAATTTATTCCTTCAAGCGCGCCAGTTTTATTTAAAGCAGAAATACTATTTCCTATAATTTCACGGTAATTCCTATCATTCACTTCTCTTTCTTTCCCGCAACCAATCAATAGAACACGATCGGCTATAACACCTGGAATATTATGTAACAGTAAATACTGTCCTTTATTCCCATCCATATCACCACGTCTAATTACAGTTGAAAGATATTGTTTACTGGCTTTATCGATGATTTTTGCGGGGTGAGAAAGAAGTCTTGATGAGAATATACCAACAATAACACAAGCAGATCGTTGTTTCTCTGGGCTTCCGCTTTTTATATTAAAATCCATACAGGCTCCAAAAATTAAATTATATTATCTAAGTCATTGTTAATTATGAAAAATTATATATAGCTATTACAATCATTTATTCTGTATTTGAACATTATTAATGTCATAATTCAGTTCTATTTTGTTAAAAATAGAATAAAAATCAACGAAAACATTTATTTTGATAAGTTTATTCATTTATCTGTGACTAAGCAAAGCAACATTTACAAAAATAGGCTATAAATTTGATTATTAAACATTATATACATAAAGAAATGCTACAAAAATTAGCATGGACAATAGGTTTGCTTATCTTGATTTTCGCAAGCAATAAGTTTGTCGGGTTCCTATCAGATGCCGCGGAGGGCAATCTTCCAGCCGACATGGTATTCATGATGCTTGGGTATAAAATATTAGCGTCATTACCGAAAATCTTTCCTGTTGCAATTCTTATGGCGACTTTATTGGTCTTCACTCGTATGTCTAATGACCGAGAACTTATAATTTTAGAAGGGGCTGGCGTAAGCAAAGCTTTCCAAATGAAAATTGTTACTCAATTCACAGTTATTTTTTGTTTATTTGTTACATTAATAACTTTGTATGCTGCTCCTTGGGCAGAAAAAAATATTCATGGTCTAAAAGAAAGAGCAAAAGAAGAGTCTGATATTTCTGGCATTAGACCCGGCCAGTTTAAAGAATTTAGTCAAGGCGATCGGGTTGTATACGTACAAAACTTTTTGCCAGAAAAATCTTTAATGGAAGATGTCTTCTTACAAGTTAGACAAGAAGAAAACTTAGGCGTACTTGCCTCTAGTCATGCGCGTTTTCAGTTCGATAAAGATTCTGGTAATAGATATATTGTATTCAGTGATGGCCAAAGATATGTGGGTGAACCTGGTCTTTTGGATTATGAGATCACCGAATATGAAAAATATGCGATCTTAATTGAAAATGGGGAAAGGAAAGCCGAAGGCGTAAAAACAGCTGCGTTAACAACTGCTGAGATAATCGGTTCAGATAACATGACATATGAAGCAGAATTTCAATGGCGGATTTCATTAATTATTATATGTCTATGTCTATCACTATTTTCTGTACTACTTGTACAATCAAGCTCTACTGAAAAACGATATACGCCATTCATTATTGGTATCTCAGTTTATCTTATTTATAGTAATTTGCTTGGCATTGCGCAAACATTATTAAGAAGAGAAATTATTCCAGAATTTATAGGTTTGTGGTGGGTACATATAATATTTATATTGGTATTATTTTTTTTGTATTACATGCCGCAGATTCAGTTCGAGAAAAATAAACGATAATTTTTTTATTGAATAGATGATACACGATCGATATATAGGTAAAAACATAGTAGCGTCGAGCTTATTGGCATTAATTGTTTTGACTGCAATTTTTTCTTTCTTCTCTTTAGTCGATCAGCTTGATGATACGGGGCGTGGTAATTATGGTGTTTTCCAAGCTATAGAGTATGTTTTATTAACAATTCCTAGATTGACTTACGAGTTATTTCCTATTGCTACGGCTATTGGCTGTATGGCAGGTCTTGGTATATTAGCTAATAACAATGAATTAATGATTTTTAGAATATCCGGCCTATCAAAGATGCAACTCGCTTATTCTTTAATTAAAACGGGTTTAATATTTATCATAATAAGTATTTTAATCGGCGAAGTTATAGCGCCAATAACTGAGCAAGCTGCTCAGCAAAAACGTTCAGTCGCTTTAACAGAACAAATAACAATGAAAAGTAAACATGGTTTTTGGTCACGTGATGGCGATAGCTATATTAATATCAGGAAGATTCTGTCAAATGAAAAACTTGAAGAAATACATATTTATGAGTTTGATAAAAATCGTCAGTTAAGAGTAACTATTCATGCAGAAAGCGCCAAATATAATAATGGTAAATGGTTGTTACATAATATTTTAAAAACTGAAATCTCAAGAGACGAGATAATAAACTATAGTTATGAAAATGCTGAATGGGAAGCTTTATTAAATCCAGAAGTAATCAATTTAGTTACTATTAAACCTCGTTATTTATCCTTGTATGGCTTGGTTAATTATATTAAGCATCTCAAATTAAATAATCAGGATAATAGAATTTATATGCAAGCATTATGGTTGAAATTATTAAACCCACTGATGATCTTGATAATGATGCTTTTGGCTATTTGTGTTGTGAAATGTGATGCCAAACCCATTGGATTAGGGCAACGTGTTTTTATGGGAGTTTTGCTTGGGATTACTTTTCATTTAGCAAATCAAGTGACAAGACATCTTGGTATTGTTTATAACATTCCTATATTCATTAGTGTTGCTTTCCCGAGCATATTAGTTTTTTTATATATTAACTATAGTCTCAGAAGAGATTATTAGTCACACATATTATTTTTCCACGATCAGTTGTGTTTTAGAAAGATGATCATGCAGAGTATTTCTCTTATGATCAAATATTGCCCATAAGAAACCAGTACCCAATAAAATGATCGATAGAATTGATGCTAAATATCTTTTTGTCGCTTGTTGCAAATTAGGTTTTATTCCAGATTCATTTACTACTTTTATATGCCAGCTACGCATACCAAGAGTTTTCCCGCCAAAACTCCATTGCCAAACAAAATATAAATAAGCAAGAATTAATAGATATACCTTATAAGCAAGATTATTGCTTTCAATTGCTTGATCACCTAGGAATGGTATTAAGCAGAATGTAGCAAAGAAAAAAACTGAGCTTAGGAGTATAGTGTCATAAATTATTGCTCCCAAACGACGTAAAAAAGAGCAGGAGTTTTGAATTCCCCCACCCGATTTATTTGGATTTATCAATTTTGTTATAATAAGATTCTCTTGTTTATAGATAAAATATTACTTTATTAATGATAGACCCAGAAAAATCTAAAAAGATCAGTAGGTTAAAAATAACTCCAACAGTTATACCTCGTAGTCAGCACATAATATCACGCATACAAATAAGCGATAGTGCTTTGAAAGTTTTGTATCGATTAAAGAATGCAAAGTATAAAGCTTATCTTGTAGGTGGCGCTGTACGAGATATTTTATTAGGAAGAAAGCCTAAAGATTTTGATGTTGTTACCGATGCTAAACCAGAACAGATTAGAGAACTATTTCGTAACTGCCGTTTAATTGGGCGACGTTTTAGATTGGCCCACATTCAGTTTGGAAAAGAAATAATAGAAGTATCAACCTTTCGTGCACCACATCATATATCTGATAAAAGCGAAGGGCATGCAAAGGACGGCAGAATAATTCGTGATAATGTGTATGGCGATATAGATGATGATGTTTGGCGTCGAGATTTTACAATCAATGCTTTATTTTACAACATTGAAGATTTTTCTATTGTTGATTATGCTGGAGGTATTAAGGATCTTGAGACCGGTCAATTAAGATTAATTGGCGATCCAAAAAAACGATATGTAGAAGATCCGGTGCGTATGCTTAGAGCCATTAGGTTTTCATCAAAGCTTGGTTTAAGCATTCATTCTACAACTGAAAGTTCTATAGGAGTTTATTCAAATTTATTAGAAAATATACCTTCAGCTCGTTTGTATGAAGAAATACTAAAATTATTTATGAGCGGACATGCATTAGAAACATTCACATCTTTACGAAAATATAATTTGTTTAAATATTTATTTCCTCAGATGGATCAATTGTTAGTTCAAATTGAGCAAGACTACGCACATCAATTCATAATAAATGCTTTAAAAAATACAGATCAAAGAATAAACGAGGGAGATCACATAACACCAGGTTTTTTATTTGCAGTTATGCTATGGGGGCCGATGAGAATAATGACCGACGAATATATGTCGAACAGTCTTTCTGAAATAGAAGCTGTAAAATTAGCAGGTGATGCAATTATTTCAAAGCAAATTTCAAGTACTTCAATACCTAGACGATTTACGCATATGGCTCGTGATATTTGGACCTTACAAATAAGATTAAAACAAACTAAAAAAAGAACATTCCGCGTCTTAATGCATCCAAGATTTAGAGCCGCCTATGATTTTTTATTGTTACGCGCTAAGTCTGGAGAATGTTTAGATAATTTAATTGATTACTGGACGAAAGAGCAATTAAATGAACCTCTTGCACAGAAATCAAGACAACATAGAAATAATAAATATCGACGCTCGCGCAATCCTAGAAAGAAAGATTTATGACCATTGCATACATTGGTTTGGGGAGTAATATGCAGTCACCCAAGCAACAAATAAAATCTGCTATTAAATCAATTGCAGAAATACCAGAAATACAGGTTTTAAAGGTATCTTCTTTATATAAGAGTAAGCCTGTAGGGCCCCAAGGCCAGAATGACTATATAAATGCAGTAATTAAAATAGAAACAGAATTTATGCCTCTTGAATTATTAGATTGTATGCAGGACATTGAAAATCAACATGGGCGAATTCGCAAAGAACGTTGGGGCCCAAGAATACTTGATTTAGATATTTTAATTTTTGGCAAAGAAATAATACAAGATAAAAAGTTAACGATTCCACACTCAGAAATTGAAAAACGTCCATTTGTACTTGTTCCTTTAGCAGAGATCGATTCTAATTGCTCAATACCTGGTATAGGCCTGATAAGTGATTTATTAGCAGTTAACGATCAAAAAGATTTAGAATTGTTACATGAGTAAACGTCATCCAGATTATATTGTTGTTGAAGGCCCAATTGGCGTTGGAAAAACAACTTTGGCTAAACGATTAGCAAAGTCATTTGATACGGAATTAATGCTAGAACTTGCGACAGAGAATCCATTTTTACCGAGATTTTATTCTGATCCAAAAACAGTTGCACTACCCACACAATTATTTTTTTTATTCCAACGTGCTAGGCAGATTGAAACATTACGTCAAAAGGACATGTTTAGACCAATTCAGGTATCAGATTTTCTAATTGAAAAAGACAAGTTATTCGCATCCGTAAATTTAAATAACGATGAATTAACCTTGTATCAACAAGTATATGATCGATTAACTATTGATGCTCAAGCACCAGATCTTGTTATTTATTTACAAGCACCAACAGAAACATTGATGCAAAGAATAATGGAACGAGGTTATGATTATGAACGAGCAATAAATTATAGTTATCTTAAGAAAATATCAGATGCATACATAGATTTCTTTTATAGTTATACAATGTCGCCTTTATTAATTGTTAATACAGATGATTTTGATCTTTCTAGAGATGAAAAAAATTATAAATTGTTACTAGATCATATTAGTAGCCTATCATCAGGGAGGCATTATTTTAATCCAGTCGAGCTATGAATCAGAAAATAACAATTAATAATCTGAAAGAAATGAAAGAAGAAGGCATAAAAATCGCTTGCTTAACTTCTTATGACGCATGTTTTGCTAAATTACAAGATAAAGCAGGGGTTGATTTGCTTTTGGTTGGTGATTCATTGGGTATGGTTTTACAGGGGGGCGATAACACTTTAAAGGTTACTGTATCAGATATGATTTACCATTCACGACTTGTTAGCGGTGTAACACAACGTGCGATTATTGTTAGTGATATGCCGTTCATGAGTTATTCTACTCCGGCACAAGCACTTGGTAATGCTGCGAGACTGGTTAGTGAAGGCGGGGCGCATGTTGTGAAAATTGAAGGCGGCGATAAATTATCGCAAACAGTCAAATTAATTACGCAACATGGTATACCTGTATGCGGCCATTTGGGTTTAACACCTCAGTCTATTCATCAGATTGGAGGGTTTGGAGTTCAGGCAGTAAGTAACAAAGCTGCTAAAGAACTAGAAAAAGACGCCTTATCACTGCAAGAGGCTGGTGCTTCTTGCTTGGTTCTCGAGTGCATACCATCATCAACAGCAGCAAGCGTTACTAAACTTTTAGATATACCTGTTATTGGGATTGGCGCTGGCATTTATTGTGATGGGCAAGTTTTAGTTTTGCATGACATGCTTGGACTTACATCTAAACAACCTAAATTTTCGAAAAATTTTCTTTCTGGCAATGATTCCGTTTTTGATGCAATTGAAGAGTATGTAAACCAAGTAAAAAATAATTCTTTTCCTTCACCGTCTAATTCCTACGAGTGACTAAAAAAATTAAAACGATTGTCGATTTGCGTGACGAATTAGCAGAGATGCGTAAATTGAAAAAAAAAATTTCCCTTGTACCAACCATGGGAAATATACATGAAGGACATTTATCTTTAATCAAAAATGCACAGAAGCAGAGTGATTACGTTGTTGTTAGTATTTTTGTTAACCCTACTCAGTTTGTTGCAGGCGAAGACTTTAATGAATATCCGCGTACTTTAGATTCTGATATTGAATTAATTTCTAAATTAAATGTAAATTTAGTTTTCATCCCAGAAGCTATCGAGCTTTATCCAATGAATAATAAAATCTCTACTGAAGTTTCTATTCCCGAATTAGAATCAATTTATTGTGGGAAACATCGTTCCAGTCACTTTAGGGGCGTCGCAACGATCGTTTCTAAATTATTTAATATAGTACAACCTGATATTGCTATTTTTGGCGAAAAAGATTATCAACAGCTATTAATCATACGTAGTTTAGTTAAGAACCTCTTTTTACCAATAGAAATTATTAGTTTGCCTACCGTAAGGGAAGTAAGCGGATTAGCGATGAGCTCAAGAAATAATTATTTAACTGAGCCTGAGAGGAAAAAAGCACCAATGTTGTATGAATGCATAAAAACGACTGTTAATTTAATCATAAATGGCGCCAAAGATTATGAGAAATTAGAAAGAGAGGCAAAACTATTTTTAGAAAAAGCTGGATTTAAAATAGAATATTATACTATTTGTGATAGCGAAACATTGGGGCCAGTACAAGGTAAAATTCTTGTGGTATTGGTTGCTGTATGGCTTGGGAAAACGCGACTAATTGACAATGCAACAGCGCATACCTATGATTGACAACAGATAAGCGTGGGATAATATTGTAACTAAATTTAGAAACTTACTAGATATCAATGCAAATTACTGTCTTAAAAGCAAAATTTCATCAAGCAACGGTCACGCATTCTGAAATTGAATATGATGGCTCATGCGCAATCGATGGTGTCTTACTAGATAAGGCAGGTATTCATGAGTATGAACAGATAGAAATTTACAATATAACTAATGGTGAGCGTTTCAGGACTTATGCTATTCGGGCCGAAGATCATTCACGTATTATTTCTGTTAATGGGGCTGCTTCACATAAAGCAAATCCCGGTGATCGAGTTATCATTTGCGCGTATGGCAGAATTAATGAAAATGAAATCGATCGATTCAAACCCAAGCTTGTGTATTTAGATCAAGAGAATCACATTCTTAGGATAAAAGATCATATTCCTGTTCAAGCAGCTTAATCAATTATCATATCAAGCAACTGTTCAAGTAACTGTAATTTCTATTCAAGATTAATTTGGAAGATGGTAGAAATTATTAAGTAAAAAAATCTTTTATATGAATAAAAATCCTAAAAATGCGGGCGTTATTGTAATCGGTAATGAGATTTTGTCTGGACGCACACAGGACCTTAATATTTCATATATCGGAAAAAGACTTGAAGGATTAGGAATTATATTATCTGAAGTCACAATAATTCCCGATATTGAAAATGACATAATAAATAAAGTTAAAGCATATTCAGAAAGATACGATTATGTTTTTACAACTGGTGGTATAGGCCCAACACATGACGATATAACAACTGTATCAATTGCCAAGGCGTTTAATGTTAATGTTGTAAGAAACAAAGATGCTGTTAATCGTATGGAAAAGCATTATCAGCATAGTAAGTTATCTGAGGCACGTTTGAAGATGGCCGATATTCCAGAAGGCGCAACACTTATTAATAACCACGTTAGCGGTGCACCGGCTTTTCAAATAAACAATGTATTTGTTTTAGCAGGAGTACCTGAGATCATGAGATCTATGTTTGATTCATTAATTGAATACTTAGTATCAGGACCAGCAATTTTAACTGCCAGTGTTTGTACTAATCTAACCGAAAGTAAACTTGCAAGTGGTATGAGTAAAATTCAGGAAAAATCTCAAGAAGTAAGTATTGGTAGTTATCCTTTTTTTAAACAGAGGAACCTAGGTGTTAACATCGTTTTACGTTCAACAGATAAAGGTTTACTTTTAAGTCAACATAAATTGATAGAAGAATTAGTTAATAATCTAAAAGGACAAATTTTAGAAACTCATCTACCAAATGAAACATAAAGATTTGCGCATTTTGCAATTAATTATTTTATTTAATAGTGAAAAAGTTGGTGCCGGGAGAGAGAATCGAACTCTCACTCTGTTACCAGAACCGGATTTTGAATCCGGCGCGTCTACCAGTTCCGCCACCCCGGCCAGGTAAAGTGATAGGTCGCAAGTATAAGGAAACTCACGCTAGGATCAAACTTCATTGCAATATTTAATATCTATTTTCTGATAATATCGCGCGCCATGCTAACAAAAGAATTCTCATATAATCTTCCTGAAGATCTTATTGCCCAACATCCAGTTAGTAAACGCGGAGCTAGTCGAATGCTGGTATTGGAAGAAGAATGTAAGATCTCAGATACTAAATTCTATAAACTTCCTGAATACTTGAAACCTGGAGACCTTATTGTTCTAAACGATACTCTTGTAATTCCAGCAAGATTATTTTTGGAAAAAGAATCTGGAGGAAAAGTTGAACTTATTCTTGAGCGTATTTTAAGCAGAGAAAAGCTGATGGTTCAACTTCGCACAAATAAAACTACAAAATCAGGTATATTTTTATTTCTTAATAATGAGAAAATATTTCAAGTAGAAGAAAAAATAGATGATATGTTTTTACTTCGTTATACAGGTGAAGGGGAGGCTATAGATTTATTTAATGCATTAGGCCATATACCGTTACCACCATATATAAAAAGAATTGATGATTCTATTGATGCGGAGCGTTATCAAACTGTTTTTTCCAATAAGCCTGGCGCAGTAGCTGCTCCAACTGCAGGATTACATTTCACAAGACAGATGTTAGATAAATTAGGTAACTGCGGTATTGGTAATGTTAAATTAACATTACATATTGGTGCAGGAACTTTCCAACCTGTACGTGAAAGATATGTTTCTAAACATAAAATTCATAGTGAATATATGTCTATAAATCAAAATACAATAAACAAGATTATGGAGACTAAAAATCAGGGGGGTAGAATACTTGCAGTTGGGACTACTGTAGTAAGGAGTTTGGAGTCAGCTGTAAAAAATGGGGCATTGACTGCCTACGAAGGCGAAACAAATATCTTTATATATCCAGGGTATAAATTTAATGTAATTGATATGCTACTTACAAACTTTCATTTATCAGAATCTACATTATTAATGTTAGTTTGTGCTTTTGCTGGCAAAGAAAATGTGATGAAAGCTTATCACCATGCTATTAAGGAAAAATATAAATTTTATAGTTATGGTGATGCAATGTTAATAATGGGCAACAATACTAAATCTTAGTAATGAATTTTGATTTAATAAAAGAAACTGATAGTGCTAGACGAGGCAGACTTGAGTTCCATAATGGCACAATAGAAACACCTGTTTTTATGCCAGTAGGAACTTATGGCACTGTGAAGGCAATGACACCAGAAGAGTTAATCGATATTGAAACAGAAATTATTCTCGCAAATACTTTTCATCTTATGCTAAGGCCAGGCGCAGATGTGATTGAAAAGTTTGGTGGACTGCATAAATTTATACACTGGGATAAACCTATACTAACAGATTCTGGCGGATATCAAGTTTTCAGTTTAGCTAAATCAAGAAAGATTACAGAAGAAGGAGTTCATTTTCGTTCCCCAATCGATGGAAAAGAAATATTTTTAGGGCCGGAAGAAGCGATTCAGATGCAGCATATATTAGGAGCAGAAATTGTTATGGTATTTGATGAATGCACCCCTTATCCATGTTCTGAAAAGGAAGCATTAGAATCAATGGAACTATCATTACGTTGGGCAAAAAGATCAAAACAAGCGCATGCTAAAAATACCAGTGCTTTATTTGGCATTATTCAGGGGGGCATATATCCGGAATTACGTAGAATTTCTTTGGATGGTCTTTGCGAGATTGGTTTTGATGGTTATGCAATTGGCGGCCTTTCTGTTGGAGAGCCTATTGCGATGATGCTAGAGATTCTTGACCATATCACCTCAACAATGCCAGAAAAAAAACCACGTTATCTAATGGGCGTGGGTACACCAGAGAACATTGTTGAGGCAGTTTGCAAAGGAATTGATATGTTTGATTGTGTTATGCCTACAAGAAATGCTAGAAATGGTCATCTTTTTACTGAATTAGGAGATATTCGTATTAAAAATGCCGCATATAGATATGATCAACTTCCACTTGATGAGAATTGTGGTTGTTATACTTGTCAAAATTATTCACGCGCCTATTTGCACCATCTTTCAAAAACTAATGAAATATTGGGGGCACGATTAAACACCAAACATAACCTTTATTATTATCAATACCTAATGAAGGGTTTACGATTAGCCATAGAAGAAGATCGGCTGGTAGAGTTTGTTGCCAATTTCTACTTAAAACGAGAGAAACACTGATTCTCATAATTTCTATTATTAATGCTCTTATGCAAACCTAAATTTGATTTTACCTATACTGAATTTCCTATTGTTATGGCATAATACCGCGCTTTTAAAAATAGAGTTTAATATCAATATGATAGATTTTTTCGTCAACAACGCCTGGGCTGCCCCCGCACAACAACAGCCTGGTTTTATGAGTTTTGTGCCACTGATTATATTATTTGTAATTTTTTATTTTATATTAATACGCCCACAAATGAAGCAGGCAAAACAACATAAGCAACTAGTTGCTTCTTTGGCAAAGGGCGATGAGATCGCTACAAATGGTGGGTTACTAGGAAAAATTAAAGAGGTTGGCGATAATTTTATTGTTGTTGAGGTATCTAAAGAAACGGAAGTTAAAATACAAAAACAAGCTGTATCTATAGTTTATCCAAAAGGCACCTTGAAAACACTCTAGTATAATTAATCGCAGATATTTTACGTAGGTTATGATATGAATCGTTATTCTTCTTGGAAATATATTTTAATACTTTTTTTAATAGGCCTAGGTCTATTATTTGCCTTACCCAATATTTACGGGAAGGACCCTTCATTACAAATATCCGCAGCTCGGTCTGTAGAAATTACAGAACTTACTGAATACCAGATTAGTGCAGCACTAGATGAGGCTGGATTATCATATAAAAAGATAGTACTTGGTGTCGGTAATCTTACTATTAGGTTTGATGATGAAGAGACGCAATTAAAAGCACAACCAATTGTAAAGGAATCTTTGGGTAGAAATTATGTTGTTGCACTTAATCTTGCTCCTGCAACGCCGGACTGGTTAAGTAAATTTGGCGCAGAGCCAATGTCTTTAGGTCTTGATCTTCGAGGAGGTGTCCATTTCTTAATGGAGGTAGACATGGATGCTGCTGCAGATAAAGCAGAAGAGCGCTATATTTCTGAATTACGAAGTTTTCTGCGCGAAAACAAAGTCCGTTATAAAACAATTACACGTAATAAGCCAAGCGGTTTGTTAATTCGTTTTAAAGATGATAATGAACGTAATAATGGCCAATCTTTAATAGAAAAGAATTTACTTGATCTTAATATTATAGCGCCAGATGCTAATGAAACTGAATTCTCATTAATTATTACGATTAAAGATGAAGTATTGCGTGAAACTCAACGATTAGCGTTACAACAAAATATTACTACACTGAGAAAACGTGTTAATGAATTAGGAGTAGCAGAACCTGTCATTCAAAGACAAGGACTAAAAAGAGTTGTTGTACAGTTACCAGGCGTCCAAGACACTGCGCGTGCTAAAGCAATTCTCGGCGCAACCGCAACACTTGAATTTAGATTAGTTGATGAAAAGCATGAGCCTCAAGAGGCTGTTAATGGTCGTGTACCAGCAGGGTCGAAACTTTATTATGAGAGAAATGGACAGCCAATTTTATTAAAAAAACAAGTTATGTTAACAGGCGATTCTATTATTAACGCCGCTTCAGGAATTGATACATTAAACGGAGGACCCGACGTTACAATTACTCTGGATGGTAGAGGCGCTAAAAGAATGAGCCGCGGTACACGAGATAATGTTGGCAAACGTTTAGCAGTTGTTTTCATGGAATATAAAATGGAAACAATAGAGATGAATGGAGAGTTTGTAAAAGAAAAAGAAACCATAGAAGAGGTAATTAATGCTGCTGTGATTCAGGAGCAGCTTGGCAAACGATTTCATATCACAGGTCTTGATTCATCAGAAGAGGCAAAAAATCTAGCATTACTACTTCGCGCAGGAGCATTAGCGGCGCCTATTTATATAATTGAAGAACGTACTGTTGGCCCAAGCCTTGGCCAAGATAACATTGATAAAGGATTTGATTCTGTTGCTATTGGCTTCGTTCTTATTTTAATTTTTATGGCTATTTATTATAAAATTTTTGGTTTGTTTGCGGATATCGCGCTGGGTTTAAATTTAGTCTTAATCGTTGCGATGCTTTCTTTATTACAAGCGACATTAACATTACCAGGTATCGCAGGCATAGTTCTAACAGTTGGTATGGCAGTTGATGCCAATGTTCTAATTTTTGAACGCATTCGTGAAGAAATACGTAATGGTAATTCTCCGCAAGCAAGCATTCATTCTGGTTATGAAAAGGCTTTTTCAACAATTGCTGATGCAAATATTACGACTTTGATCGCAGCGTTAATGTTATTTAGTTTCGGGACAGGACCAATTCAGGGTTTTGCTGTTACGTTATCACTTGGAATTATATCTTCCATGTTTACTGCTATTATGGTGACACGTGGATTAGCAAATTTGATTTACGGCGGAAGAAATTTGAAAAAATTAACTATTTAGTTATAAGTTAAGCAGGAATAATGATTATGAGTATGAAAAAGATACAATTTAATTTTATGGGAATGCGCAAGGCAACGTCTATTGTTTCCGCATTGCTGATTATTTTTTCTGTTTTTACATTATCATACCAAGGTTTGAATTTAGGAATTGATTTTACTGGCGGAACGCTAGTCGAAGTTGGTTATCCGGAAGCAGTAAATTTAGATAAACTTCGTCAATCATTTAGTGATTCAGAGTTTAACGATGTTGCAATACAATACTTTGGCTCAGCTAAAGAAATATTAATTCGCATACCACCACAACAAGGTTTAAATAGTGCTGATGTCAGCAATAAGCTTCTTGATTTATTATCATCGAATAATTTTAGTGCAGAAATGCGCAGAGTTGAGTTTGTTGGCCCACAGGTAGGGGAAGAATTAAGGGAAGATGGCGGATTAGCAATGCTTTATGCTCTGTTATGTATAATGGTTTATATAGCATTTCGTTTTCAAATGCGTTTCTCCGTTGGAGCTGTTTCGGCGCTAATTCATGATGTCCTAATAACACTAGGATTTTTCTCTATCACACGTTTCAATTTTGATTTAACTATATTAGCAGCTTTACTTGCCGTTATAGGGTATTCATTAAACGATACGATTGTTGTTTTTGATCGTGTCCGTGAAAATTTTCGTAAAATTCGTGATAAAACACCTGTTGAAGTTTTTAATATTTCTTTAAACCAAACATTGAGAAGAACCTTAATGACTTCTTTCACAACATTATTAGTTTTGATAGCGTTATTTTTATTAGGTGGAGAAATTATACATGGTTTTTCAGTGGCATTAATTTTTGGTGTTTTAATCGGAACATATTCATCGATTTATATTGCTAGCCCAGTGACACTCATGTTAGGAATAAAGAAAGAAGATCTAATGCCTGTGAAAAAAGAGGGCGTTGATCTAGAGAATCAACCTTGATACAGCTTCCAAAAACAATAAGAATATAGTGACCGGGTCGTTATCTATAGTAGCAGACGATCAGATTCCTTTTGCCGATAAGATATTTTCAAAATTTGGTTATGTTAATTTAGTTGATGGGCGCAGTATTGATGCTGGAAAAATTAAGAATGCTGATATTCTTTTAGTTAGGTCTGTTACGAGAGTCAATAAATTATTATTAAAAAATAGTAAGGTAAAATTTGTAGGTTCTGCAACTAGCGGTATCGATCATATTGATACTGACTATCTTAGGGAATCAAATATATTTTTCTCATATGCTCCCGGTAGTAATGCACGCTCCGTTGCTGAATATGTATTAAATAGTTTGATTGAGACCACGAGAAATACAACCTCTCATGCTTCTTTTCCAGATATGAAAGTTGGAATTATAGGATATGGGCATGTAGGTTCTAGAGTTAAAGATTTTATGGATATATTTGGTGTTCAATGCACACTAAACGACCCTCCTTTATTTGACAAGACAAAAGATAAATCTCTTATTGATCTTGATCAAGTACTCCAGTCTGATGTTATTACATTGCATGTACCATTAACAAAAGAAGGTGCTTATCCTACATATAATTTAGTTGATGAAAAATTTTTAGAAAAATTAAAGTCCAATATTATTTTTATTAATACATCTCGTGGTGAAATTATTGATGAATACGCATTACTGTCTTTTAAAAAAAGAAATCCAGAATCAACTTTAATTCTAGATGT
>JAAZZI010000029.1 GCA_014239225.1 Gammaproteobacteria bacterium | reverse complement strand
CTGAGAGAAAAAAAAGAATTAAACAAGAAAATATTAAGAGAGCAAAAAAACTCCAAAAAATGAGGAATAGAATTTAAGTATCGCGGGGTGGAGCAGTCTGGTAGCTCGTCAGGCTCATAACCTGAAGGTCGGCGGTTCAAATCCGTCCCCCGCAACCAATTCTACCAGATTTTAAAATTAGATTTTTTGCTATCTACTAGAAATGCTTTAACAGTTTCTATTGTTAACTGATCAAATGTTTTTCCAAAATTTTCGATTTTTTCAATAGTTGCTGGTGGTACTGTAATTATATGACAACCTAATTGTTTTGCCTGAATATAATTATAGGGCTCTCTGACACTTGCCCATAATATTTCTACATTCTTAAATTTTTTAGCTAAAAAGATACTTTTTTTAAACTCGGGAACTGGATCTTTTCCAGCATCTCCTGCTCTTCCAGCAAATATAGAAATAATTACTTTTGTTTTTTTGTTAATTATTTTCAGAATTTTTTCTGTTTGCTTGGCGCTATATATGGCGGTTATATTTAACTTTATATTTTGGCTATTTAATTCCTTAATAATTCTACCCATAAACTTGCCTTTTGAGTTTGAAACAGGAACTTTTACATAAACGTTTTTTGCCCATGTGTTTATTTGAATTGCTTGTTTTTTCATATCTACATAATCGTCTGCAAACACTTCTAATGAAACTGGCTTATTGTTACAAATTTTTAGAATTTTTTTTGAGTAAGATTTATAATCTTTTGCACCTGCTTTTCGCATCAAGCTAGGATTAGTAGTAAACCCTTTTACAATCTTTTTTTTGTTAAATTTTTTGATTAAATCTAACTCTGCAATGTCACAAAATATTTTAGTTTTCAATTATTTGCCTATAAGTTTTTTGTAATATTTTCTGTCATTTTTTTAGCATCAGCAAACAACATTAGCGTATTTTCTTTATAAAACAGATCATTATCAATCCCGGCATAACCAGGTGAAAGACTTCTTTTTACAAATAAAACTGATTTACATTTCTCAACATCCAATACTGGCATTCCATAAATTGGGCTCTGTGGATCTGTTTTTGCAACTGGATTTGTTACATCATTTGCACCTATCACAAATGCAACATCAGCATTGGCAAAATCATTGTTTATTTCCTCCAATTCAAATACCTCATCATAAGGAACATTGGCTTCAGCCAATAATACATTCATATGGCCTGGCATTCTTCCTGCTACTGGATGAATAGCATAGGTAACTTTAATATCATTTTTTTTAAGTGTATCTACCATCTCTCTAAGCGCGTGTTGAGCTTGAGCAACTGCCATTCCATAACCTGGTACAATTATAACTGATGATGCATTTTTCATTAAAAATGCTGCATCTTCAGCATTTCCGCTTTTAACAGGTTTTTGTTCTTTGCTTGAGGTGTTAGTTGATTGCTCTGTTGCACCAAATCCTCCCAATATAACATTGAAAAAAGATCGGTTCATACCTTTGCACATTATATATGATAAAATTGCACCAGATGAACCAACAAGAGCTCCAGTAATTATCAATGCAGTATTTTCTAAAGTAAATCCAATTCCAGCAGCTGCCCAACCAGAATATGAGTTAAGCATAGAAATTACAACTGGCATATCTGCACCACCAATTGCCATTACCATATGAATACCAAAAAGTAGAGCGATACCCGTCATAATCATTAAGTACATCATTGCATTACCAGCTTCTGCTTGATGAACGAATTCATAACCGACCCAAATACTTAAGATAAGTAGACCAAGATTGAACCAATGACGTGCTGGTAATAGAAGTGGGCTACCACCAATCATGCCGCTTAGTTTACCAAAGGCGATTACAGAACCAGAAAAGGTAACAGCGCCGATTAAAACACCAATATAGATTTCAACTTCGTGTATTACTTTTTCTATATCTGTCGGAAAAGAAATGCTTTCATCCATAAAATTTACATAACCAACCAAGACCGCAGCCAAGCCTACTAAACTATGTAAGATTGCAACAAGCTCAGGCATCTGCGTCATTTCGACTTTCTTAGCAAGTGTAAATCCTATTGAGCCACCAATTAGCATAGCGATTACAATAAGATGGATATTAGTTGTGACTTCAGGACCAAAAACCGTCGCAAGAACTGCTATGGTCATCCCAATCATACCGTAGAGGTTACCTTTACGAGATGTTTCCTGATGACTTAAACCGCCCAACGTCATAACAAAGAGAATAATTGCGCCAATATACGAAACCGTTACCAATCCTCCTGACATATCGCTCTCCTTATCTCCTAAACATCTTTAACATTCGACGGGTAACAGCAAAACCACCCGATATGTTAATACTGGTTATAAGGATTCCTATAAAGGCCAACGCAACTAATAGTGTATCTGATGAAGAAATTTGTATTAACGCGCCGATAATAATAATACTGCTTACTGCATTTGTGACGCTCATTAGAGGCGTATGTAGAGATGCTGTCACATTCCATATCACCATATAGCCGATAAAACATGACAAAACAAAAACAGTAAAGTGCGTCATAAATGATGAGGGAGCCACTGAACCAAGGCCATATAAAATAAGCGCGCTGATAATTAATGGTAAAGATTGCCTTAATAAAGTCGGTTTTTTCGATTCTTTAGTAATAACAGGGACAGGCTCTGTTTGTTTTACTGCTGGTGTTGCTGATAATTTTGGTGGTGGGGGAGGCCATGTAATTTGACCTTCTTTAATTACAGTTGCCCCTCTTACTGCTTCATCTTCCATGTCAATAATCATTTGACCATCTTTCTCAGGCGTCATATCAGTGAGTAAATGTCTTAGATTTGTACCGTAGAGTTGACTTGATTGTGTGGGTAATCGGCTGGGTAAATCACTGTAGCCAATTATTGTTACTCCGTTATCAGTAACATTAACGTCATGCGGAAGAGTTAATTCGCAGTTACCGCCTTGTTCTGCTGCAAGGTCAACAATAACGCTACCATCTTTCATTGAGCTGACCATGTCTTTTGTAATTAATTTAGGGGCAGGTTTACCCGGTATTAGCGCGGTTGTAATAATAATATCGACATCTTTTGCCTGTTCAGTAAAAAGCGCCATTTCGGCAGCAATAAATTCGTCACTCATTGTTTTAGCATAGCCACCTTCACCACTGCCATCTTCCTCGAAATCAAGCAATAGAAAATCTGCACCCATACTTTCAACTTGTTCTTTAACTTCTGGTCGAGTATCAAAAGAGCGAACAATTGCACCAAGGCTATTAGCAGCACCAATTGCGGCAAGGCCTGCCACACCCGCACCAATAACCAATACCTTGGCAGGAGGGACCTTACCAGCTGCAGTAATTTGGCCAGTGAAGAAACGACCAAAATGATGCGATGCTTCAATAACGGCTCGATAACCAGCAATGTTTGCCATGGAACTTAATGCGTCCATTTTTTGCGCTCTTGAAATACGCGGAATACTATCCATTGCTAAAACATTAATATTTTTTTCGGCAAGTTTTTGTATAAGGGATTCATTTTGAGCAGGCCAAATAAAACTAATCAGTGTTTGGCCTTCTTTTAGAAGATCACATTCATTTATATTAAGGTCTGGATGTTGTTCTGGTGCACGAACTTTTAGAATGATGTTCGATGATTCCCAAAGTGATTTGGTATTATTAATGATTTCAGCGCCTGACTGACGATAAGCTTCATCTGAGAAGTTTGCTTTAGCACCTGCACCAGATTCGACTGCGACGGTATAGCCAAGTTTTTGTAAGAATTTTATAACCTCAGGTGTTGTTGCAACTCGTTTTTCACCTGTGTGTACCTCATTTGGCACGCCGATTTTCATCGCATGACCCCCTTAAACTGGAATTTACTAACTAGAATTAATTATTCTTGTACTAAAAAAAGCGGCGATATTATCATGATTAATAGATAATTTCATGAATTCATACTTTTTTTAAAAAAAAACCCGACATCTGCCGGGTTTTTTAATGATTTTAAATGAAGGCTTCTTAGTCTCTGCCACTAAATGCAGCAAGCAGATGGAGTAGACTTAGGAAAAGATTATAAATTGACACATAAAGCCCAACGGTTGCCATGATGTAATTTGTTTCACCGCCATGAATCATCGCGCTTGTTTGGTAGAGAATATATCCAGACATCAAGAGTACAAACATTCCTGAAACTGCTAGTGATAAAGAAGGTAGGTTAAAAATCAATGCGCCAATACCCGCTAAAAAAGCAACTAATATACCCACCATAACGAAGCCACCCATAAAACTAAAGTCTTTTCTGGTGCTTAGCGCGTATGCTGAAAGACCGACAAAAATTGCACCAGTACCGCCAAGTGCAGTCATAACCAGTTCTGTTCCATTGGCAAAAGTATGAACATAGAGATTTATAATTGGACCTAATGTCAAGCCCATGAAGCCAGTGAGGGCAAAAACAGATGCGATACCCCAGGCACTATTTCTTAGTGCTGAAGTCAGAAATAATAATCCAAAATAACCCACTAACGTAATTAACATTCCCGGATGCGGAAAATTATAGACCATTGATATTCCCGCAGTTGCCGCACTAAATAGTAGTGTCATAGACAATAGCATGTAGGTATTGCGTATGAGTTTGTTTGCCGCAAATATTGCTTCTGTCGGACGACCTCGACGGACAGCTGTATTGGTTGATTGATTCATATTAATATTTCACCTCGTTAAATTAGCTATATTTACTATGTAATGCTTTGACAGCCTAATTTCAAGTTAAGTTTCAGTTAAATTTATTGAATTATAACAGATCTATAATTTCTCTTCTGTCTTTCAGGAATGTTAATGATGTTGTATCCTCACGCCCTAAAGCTGGAGAGGTGGCAGAGTGGTTGAATGCACCGGTCTTGAAAACCGACAAGCCTTCGCGGGCTTCGAGGGTTCGAATCCCTCCCTCTCCGCCATTTTTATAGGTTTCAGCTTTTTGTCTGTTTGACTGAATTTAGTCAAAATAGTGGAATATCGTGAAAAGATTAATTAAATGGAAATTCAATTTGCCAACGAAATGTATTATCTGCACTACTTTCGGTTAAACCAAACATCCAAACTAAATGTGACTCTATTTCGATATCTCCAATTTTAAATTCATTATAAATTGCAGGCCCAATAATGTGTTGTTGATTTTTTAATGCAGAGAAGTCTTTTATTTCGCCCATTGCTCCATATGCCTCGAAACCTATAGCAGAATTCTCCGCGATATTTTTTTTACTACGCCAAATATATTCTAATTCTGTACTTTCATCCGCCTGACTTCCAAATTGCTGCTCAAAATTTAAATTAGCAGTGTGTTGGTAATTTGTGGATGTTTTTTCAAAGAGTAGGCGCATTTCAAAAACCTTCGGCTTATCATTTTCATCATCAAATTCCAATTCAAAATGAACGCCAGAATCTAACTGGTATTTTCCTTGTTTAGTAAATTGCAGTGTATTTTCCCAACCAAAAATATTGTATTTTAGCGATTCTCCTGACGGCTTAATTAAACTGGCGGTAACTGATGTCGCCCACCAATCAGTAACACCATATTCATATTCAAGTTCATGATATTGGAATCTGTCCTGAGCAGCATCATCATCGATTGTAGTATTCCCCAATATTTCAAGCCCCATTTTTCCTTTTTCAACAATCGGAGAATAAACTTTTAAATCAGATAAATCTGCCCAGCAATTATATGTTATCAATTGAATTAATATCAGAAATACATGGTACGTAGAACAGAGGCTATCTTTTTGCCCGTTTGAAGTTTTATGCATTATTATTTTTATTATTTGATTAGAAATTATTTTATTTCTTTAATCACCTTACCATTTTCAAGTATTTCGGTTTTAGTAATATTTCCTTCTCTATCCCACGATGTCACAATTCCATCTTCTTTGCCCTTTTTATAATTTGCCTCGTATGATTTTTGTCCGTTTTCATACCAAAAAATGTATGGTCCTTGTTGTTTACCATATTTAAAATTTGCCTCGTATGACATTTGTCCGTTTTCATGCCATTTGATTTGTTTTCCTTCCATTTTTCCGCTTACAAAATTACCTTCATAGCGTTTTTGACCGCTCTCAAAGTAGATTAGGTACTTACCAGTGTATGGTTCTTCGTGACCTGGTTCATACATTCTTCCATTATTTTCCAATAACTCACTGACCTCTTTAGCCATAGAGGTGTTAAAGAGTAAAACAAAGGGTAAAAATAATGTGAGGTAAAAATTCTTCATAGAATATTTATATTAATCAAATTAAATACTAATGGAAAGCATTCGATGCAATATTAAATCAGTTTATAGGCCTGTCTTTTGTTCAAGTTTTAAAATATCTATAATCTCAAAAATAATAGCCATTTCTTTTAGGATATGATTAACATCATCAACAAAGGTTGCGGGTTGAAAAACTGAGCCGACTTCAAACCGATTTTTATCAGAAGGGATCATAAGAAGTAATTTGTTTAGATAAAAGCTGCACTGAATGACGCCTTGTTTAGAAAATAAGCTGGATAGCTCAAGTAGTCGTTCCATAAAACTCGTTGTTAAAAGATAACGTGCCTCTACTTGATCGCTTGAATAAACTTCAAATTTTTTTTCAAAAACAGGGTCTTCGAGTTTTACGTTCTCAAGGTTTATGGCTTTAGAAAATAATTTTTTACTAAATGTTCTTGAAAACCAGTTACCTAATTTTCCAATATCTTTTTTTACAATCGTTTTACCTGAAAAGTTCTTATTCATATCCAAAAGCACAAAAATACCACTGAATACTGTGACTGTACGTCTATTTTTTCCTGAGCCTCTTGTTTCTTGAAGTTTCGCCTCGGTCAATTCTAAAGTTATATCTTTGTAGTCTCCTTTTACATAATCTTCAAGATGACTAGAATCGTACGAGGGAATAATGCCAGAAACCTCAAGAAGCTCCATTTTTAATGGGCTTGATTCACTGTATAGGTAGTTTTCACCAAAGAACCGAAATATTTCAGGAAATACTTCTGCTTTTACATTCGCTGCATATTTTCTGACTGGTTTATGCGACCAGTACCCTAAGCCTGCTAATCCCATAAATCCAATAACTAAACTGACCTGCGTGGCATCGCCTTTTGGCAAATAATAAATTGCGGCAATAGTGGTAATGATAGTGATAATTTGAAATGGAATAGCCGTTATGCTGCGTTTGCGTAGATTTCGTAATGTTTCAATACGCTTTAATTCAAACACCTCAACGTGTGGCAGAATATATTTTCTGTAATGCACCTTGAAAGGTTTTTTTGCGTCTTTTTGATCGGTAAATGAGAACTCAAGGCCTAATGTCGGGTAGCTGTTATCTTTAATTAACCTAAATAAGTTTCTAATTTCGTAATGGCGAAAACTGGATTTGAAATTAGATAAATTGCCAAAATTAATATGCATTCAATCTATTTTTAAACTCTTGAAATATATCTACTTTAGAAAGTCGTCTGCATTAACAGGTGCTCGTGCTGCATCATCAGTTTCATAGAAGGGCATCTCTGAAACGCCAGCCATATTTGCAATAATGTTTCCAGGAAATATTTGAACAGAATTATTAAGCGCAGTAACAGCAGAATTATAAAATCGTCTAGCTGCAGCAATTTGTGCTTCAACTTCATTATAAGTCTGCATCGCCTGGACCATAGTTTGATCAGATTTTAGATCAGGATAAGCTTCAACTCGCACCATAAGTTGACCCATTTTCCCCGCTAACAATTCGGATACTTGCAAATGTTGTTGAACTGAGTTTTTATCGGCTTTGTCGTAACCTTTATCCGTTTGTTCGCGAAGTTCTGTAATTTCTGTTAGTAGTGATTTTTCATGCTGCAGAAATTTCTGGGCAATCTTTAGTATATTAGGAATCAGGTTAGAACGTTTTTTTAATTGAACATCAATTCCTGATAAAGCTTCATAGCCAGTGTTTCTTTTTTTAATAATACCGGCATACCATAAGTAAAAAACTACAACTAAAATACCTATAATGCTGAGAAAAATCTCCATTATGAATTACCGGTTATTTTAGTAATTAGACTTCCCGTGCAGGATCTGCATTTCCAGGATAGATAGATAAGATAGGCCGTTATTGCAACAACTACCCCTGCTGTCACCATCTCTGGTAATAATCCATCGAGAACTTTATGGGTGATATTCCAAAGAAATGAATCTTTGAATTCAAATTTAAAATATTCTAGATTTGCAGTTTTGAAGAGATAATCATCAGCGCAAGCAAATAGAAATACAATAAATAGATTGATGGCTAACCCAATATTTTTTGCTGTGTCTTTAGTCATATTATTTCTCCGCTAGAAAATATTACTTTTTCAATAAAAATCGTCTATTTGAGACGATTCTTTTTTTACTAATTCACCGTTGTTGTAAGTTAGTATTTTTTTGATATCTCCATTTTCATTCCAAAATGTCATTTCCCCATCACGTTTATCATCTGTGTAATTGATTTCAATTTTTTTCTGCCCATTGTTATGCCATCTTGTTAATAGGCCGTGTCGCTTATCTTCTTTATAATTTACAATTATTATTTTTTGACCATACTCATTCCATAGGGTACTCGAGCCATTCAATTT
>JAAZZI010000028.1 GCA_014239225.1 Gammaproteobacteria bacterium | reverse complement strand
GATACACAAATAACCGAGTGGTATACAAAAATAATACCTCGGCCAAAATTTAAGTGGGCTGAGGATTAGATGTTGCTCGGCACGTATCCTCATTTGATTTATTAGGCATTTGAGTTGGTGTTATTAATTAAAATTAAATTATACCGTCAAAAATTTGCACATCCACAAGGTCACCAGGTTTTATATCATTGCTATCCAGCGGTAAGACAATAAAGCAATTTGCATCTGACATTGAACGAAGTATACCTGAACCTTGAGCCCCTGTTTTTTTAACAATAATATTATTATTATTATCTTTTTCAATTATGCCGCGTTGAAATTCAATTCTTCCTGGTTTTTTCTTAAGTGTCGATATGCATGGAACTTTTATCATTAAAGGCAGATTAGCATTATCACCAGATAGTTTTTTCAGTGCAGGCTGAACAAATTGATAAAATGTTACCATGACAGATACAGGATTTCCCGGCAGACCAAAAAATAGGGTTTTTCCAAGATTGCCAAATGTTAGTGGACGACCAGGTTTAATTGCAACTTTCCAAAAATTAACATTGCCATGTTCCTGCAATATATCCTTGATGTAATCTGCCTCACCAACGGAAACACCGCCGGTGGTAATTAGTACGTCAACTTTACTGTTAGCTTTTCCGAAAGCCTTGGCTAATAAATTTTTATCATCTTTCACCACACCCATATCTACAATATCAGTATTAAGTCTAGATAGCATGGCATGCAACGTATAACGATTACTATCATAGATTTCACCATCATTAAGGTTTTCATCGACACCTCGTAATTCATCACCCGTTGAAAAAAACGCAACTTTTAATTTACGGACAACTGAAATTTTTGATAAACCTAATGATGCTAATAATCCAATATCAGCAGGAGTCAAGTTTTTTCCTTTTGTAAGAACAACATCACCTTTAGATATATCTTCACCTGCTTGTCTAACATTTGCATTAGGTTTTGTGTCATGCCCAATAGTAATTTCAGTTTCAGATTTTGATAATAATACATGCTCCTGAATAATTACTGTATCACTGCCAATTGGCATAATTGCTCCCGTCATAATTCGAACACATTCACCTTGTTTTATAGAGTTACTAAAAGGATTACCAGCTAAACTTTTTCCAACAACCTTCAGTTTTATCTTTTACATAAGATAACATCTTTGTTTTATTAATTGCATAACCATCCATTGCAGAATTTCTGCCCGACGGAACATTTATATTGGCTTTTATATTTTCAGCCAGTATTCGACCGAGGCTTTCTCGAATTGGAATTACCTCATTTTCATTGATAGGATTTATTGCATCAAATATTTTCTCAAGAGCCTGATCTGTTGTGATTGAATTCTGGTCGTAATCATCCATACAGCTTGTTTCTTTATTAATCTTATTATTCGACATGATTGTATCTGCTATTATTTTTTTAGAAATTTACGAATTATATATTCAGTAATCATTATATAATTATTTAAATCTAAGGTTGGTATATCAATATCATGATTAAATTTAGTATCTGTTGCAATTGCAATGACATTGTTATCGTTTATGCAGATTAGTGGATGTTTTAAAATAGGACGGTGTAATTCAATTTTTGGAATATTTTTTGTTTTGAATCCTTCAACAAGAATCAAATCTATATCTTCATCATCGAGTTTTTTGATACATTCTTCAATATTGGGCTCTTTAGTCTCATTATTCTCAACCATAAGCGCCCAACGCTGATTTGATGTGATTAGCATATGATTTGCACCAGCTTTTCTTAACTCGTAGCTATCTTTTTTTGGGCTGTCAATATCAAAGTTGTGATGAGCATGTTTTATAACAGCTATTTTGTAACCTTCTTGCTTTAATAAGGGAATAATATTTATCAAAAGCGTTGTTTTTCCAGTGCCGCTATATGCGGCAAAGCCAAGAACTGGTTTATTTATTTTAGTATCAGTCATTGTTGTTTTCAGAAACTATTATTTCCTCTTGGGAATTAAAGTTCTCAAAGCTTTTAGGGAAATGCGAAAGATCTGCGATTGCTATGGGGTGTTGACTAAACCATTTATCAATTTTTCTCTCACCTTCTGTTAGATATGCATTCATTGATGAAATTAATGTTTTTTTTATCATACAGAAAACAGGCTGCAAGCGCTCTCCATTATGGGCAACACTAATTTCAGTATTTTCGTTAAATATTGCCAAGCTAAGGCATGAGACGAGGCTATCTGAAATAAATGGTGAATCACATGGTGCAGTCACTAAATAAGGCGTTGTTATTTTATTTAGTGCACTCGCCATTCCCGCCAAAGGCCCACAATAGTCTGGATATTCATCAGAAATAATTTCAAAACCGTATTGACTATATTTAACATGATTTCGATTTGCATTAATGATGAGTTTACTGACCTGAGGGTTAAAAACTTCAATCACATATTCAATTAATGGTTTTCCATTGAATAAGATTAACCCCTTATCTTGCCCCTTCATACGACGAGCTTGTCCACCAGCCAGTATTACTCCAGTAATGTCATTTTTTGTAATTTTCTGCATATTCAATTTTAACTATGAAAAAATCATATAAACTACTATTCTTATTAGATAGATGCTAATTAAATTCGAGGTGAACATATGAATCAAGATAATTTTAATATGGAAATTCGGAAATATTTAAAAAAAGTAGGCATTACTTCACAAAGAGAAATAACAGAATTGGTTAGTCGGGCAATCTCAGAAGGAAAATTAACTGGAAATGAAACGCTAAAGGCCAAAACTAAGATATCACTACAAGATTTAGGCTATGAACTGGAAATCGATGGTGAAATTTCGTTAGATTAATAGTTAATTTCGGCTTTTCACCACATTTGCAATTTCTTGTTTTATGGGCAGGTCGACATCGTATTCAATATTGTCATCGCCATTATATACAAGGAAATGCTTATTTTTGACCCTTGAAAGTAATGTGATATTTAATTCTTTGGCGAGACTGAGACCCATTTGTGTAATTCCCGAGCGAGAAAGGAGTGTAGGTATTCTCATTTGCGCCACTTTTATTACCATTTCAGAGGTTAGTCTTCCCGTGGTATAGAATATTTTATCTTCTCCTGATATACCTTCCATCCACATCTTTCCAGCTATTGCATCAACTGCATTATGCCTACCAACGTCTTCAATAAATATTAACGGTTTTGAATTTTGGCATAATGCGCAGCCATGAACAGCACCTGCATTTCTATAAACATCATTGTAAGAATTTAAGTTTTTTAATAATAGATATATTGTAGATTGTTTTATTTTTTTTGATTTAATTTTAAATTTATCAAGCTGTTCCATAATTCCATTAAAGATAGTTCCTTGACCACAGCCAGACGTTATAATACGAGTTCCTAATTTATCAACCCAATCGTTACGTTTGTTTGTACTTGTAATTGCCGCAGCGCTAACATCCCAATCAATCTGGACTGATTTAATTTCGTTTAGATTCGTAATGAGCCCTTGATTTTTAACATAACCAAGCGCGAGCAGTTCTGGCCGGGTGCCCAGAGTCATTAAAGTAACAATTTCATAGCTATCTATATATATTGTAAGAGGACGTTCTTCAGCAATATTTAACTCTCTTGTATTTTTGTATTCATCTTTAACAAGAACTTTTTGAGTTGGTTGTAGACCAGCATTGGTCATTACCGGAGAGTATTCAGATGACATATTTAGCCGCCAGTGACATTCATATGTCTAAATATAATTGGCTTCTCAGTAGAATCAAAATCATGACCTTTTGGTTTTATTTTCATTGAATTACGTATCGAATTTTCAAGTTTTTCAATATCATCTGGAAACGTCCGTATTACTTTTCTAAGATCAACTGAATGTTCTTGACCTAGGCACAGTAGAAGTCGGCCTTCAGCAGTTAAGCGAACTCGATTGCATTGATCACAAAAATTATGACTATGAGGCGAAATAAAACCAACTTTTGTATTTGTACCGACAACGTTATGATAACGCGATGGTCCACCAGTTGACTCAGTTGATGAAACTAATTCAAATTCTTGTTCTAGGTCATGCTTTATTTGATCACTAGAGTAGTACACTTCCTTACGATTATGATCATCAATAATACCAAGTGGCATTTCTTCAATGAAACTAATATCAATTTTTCGTCCAATAGCAAAACGAACTAAATTAACAACCTCATCGTGGTTACGATTTTTTAGTATAACAGCATTAATTTTGATTTTTTCGAAACCAACAGATAATGCTTTATCAATGCCGGAAAGAACATTTTCTAGTTTCCCGGTACGAGTTATATTCTTAAATTTTTTTGTTTCTAAGGAATCAAGACTAATATTAATTCGTTTTACACCTGCTTTCTTTAGTGGTTCAGCAAGAGTTACTAATTGAGAACCATTAGTAGTCGTTGTGAGTTCTTCTAGATCGGGTAATGCACCAATATCTTCAAATAATTGGATAATATTTTGTCGAATAAGAGGCTCTCCTCCAGTAATACGAATTTTTTTTACACCAAGACGGGTGAATGCTTTTGCTATTGTTGCAATTTCTTCAAGCGTAAGTAATTGTGCTCTCGGTACAAATTTCATTTCTTCTGACATACAATAAATACAGCGAAAATCGCAACGATCGGTAACAGATATACGGACATAGTTGATATGTCGATCAAATTTATCGATTAATATTTTATCGTGATTATTTTCAGAAATAGTCGTGAATTTCCATTTTAATCAAATTTTAGGTATTTATTTGTGAAGAACATAACTAATAATACAGGTATGCCTAATAATGATGCAATAAAGAAAAAATTAGTATATCCAATATTTTCCACTATAGAACCGGAATAACCACCAGTAATTTTAGGAATAAGCGTCATAAGCGAGCTAAAAATTGCATATTGCATTGCTGTATATGAAACATTTGTAAGGCGAGATAAAAATGCAACAAAAGCTGCGCTGGCAATTCCTGCCGATAAGTTATCAGCTGAAATAACAAAATATAACAATGAGATATTATAACCATGTACTGACAACAACATAAATAACAAGTTAGTTGCAACAGTTAATAATGCTCCCACGTATAGAATCTTCATTATGCCGAATCGCAACGATAGAATGCCTCCTAAGAAACCACCTATTATTGTCATTACTAACCCAAATGTTTTTACAATTGATGCGATCTCTATTTTACTAAACCCAAGATCTTGATAAAAAATATTTGAAATAATACCAAGCATAATATCTGAAATTCTATAAAGACAAATTAGAACTAATAATAATAATGCAAGCTTTAATCCATATCTTTGAAAGAAATCAATAAGAGGAGCAATGTAGCTTTCCATGAAAACCTGTTTATTAACAAAGTTTATTTTTATTGAAATTATTGTGACAGATAGTGCCGCTATCAAACTGAAAATAATCACGATAAAATAGTAATCGATAAATTTGATAGGTTTTGGTTGATTACAATAGTTTGAATAGTATTTTTCAGGTGTATTGAAACTTCAGAACTCAATAGAAATACCCCAATAAAACATGAAATTGCTACAACGAAAATCAAAAAGAATCTTATGTATGCATAGTTTGAATATTTTTTTTCTATTGCTTTGTATTCTTTCGGTTCATTTACAATCAGCGTTGTTATAATTCCAATCAGCATGAAAAATCCCATAAACAAGTATGTGAATTTCCAAGCATCATAATTATAAGAATGTATTTCTGAACCAAAAAGACTAGCAAGTAAAAGACTACCCGCACCTGAAATCAGCATACCTATGCGATAACCAGCGATATATGTTGAGGACATTAGTGCCTGAAGGTCAGGTGGGGCTGATTCTATTCTGTATGCATCAATAACAATATCTTGTGTGGCAGATGAAAAACCTAATGCAATTGCAGCAAATGCCATCATTTTTAATTGTAAATCTCCCGTCGAAGGGTCTGTCATAGCCATAAGAGATATGGAAATAATAATTGCAATTTGAGACACTAAGATCCAAGATCGTCGTCTACCTAAATATTGACTAAGAAATGGTAGCGGCAGGAAATCTACTATTGGTGCCCATACAAATTTAAATGAATATCCTAACGCGGCCCAACTAAAGTATGTTACAGCTGATCGTTCTAATCCGGCTTCACGCAACCAGAGCCCTAAAGATGAAAAAATGAGTAAAAGAGGAATTCCTGCAGAAAAACCAAAAAATAACATAGTAATTACACGGGGATGTAAAAATGCACGAATACTTTGCTGCCAATTTGTCATTCTTGAATACTTAAATTGTTAGATTTTTACTGTAAAAATTGCAGTCTACCCAATATAAAGCTTAATATCTGTTAAAACACAATAAAAATATAATGCAGTTAATTTTTAAGGTTTATAAAAAATACATATATCATCTTAATTTATTATAACTTCGAGTTACGTCGAGATATTTAAAAATGGAAAAAAGCCGCACACCAAGAATAGAAATTCATTATTGCACACAATGCAGATTTATTCTTAGAGCTAATTGGATTGCTCAGGAATTATTAATGACGTTTGGCGATAAAATTAGTGAACTTGCTTTGATACCAACTTCTGGCGGTGAATTTATAATTATTTGTGATGGTATAAAAATCTTTTCTCGTAAAGAAGAGGGTAGATTTCCAGAATCAAAGGAATTGAAGCAAATGATTCGAGATAAAATCGATCCTGATTATTCACTCGGGCATAGCGATGATAGCGATAGCTAGTAGATTTATTTTTATTAAGGTAGCTCTCTAGCAATTCGTATACCGATTCGACTAAGTTTTTCGCCAGCTTTAAATTGTTCTCTTTTTGTATTTCTAATAGATTGTTGAGGAGACGCGAACGAACCACCTCTTGCGATACGGATAGTACAATCACCACCAGACCAGACAGTGCCGTTATCAGGTGCATTTTTATAATTTTCATGCCAGCAATCATGTACCCATTCACTTACATTTCCAGCTGTATCATAAATGCCGAATAAATTGGCTTCGAAACTAGCTATTTTTGTTGGCTTACTAGTATCGAGATTTGTTTCGCAAGTGAAACAGTGCGCGCGGTTAGGTTCTTCATTATAACCCCACCAGAATGTTGATTTTCTGCCTGTAGAGGCAATGTATTCCCATTCAGCCTCACTAAGTAGTCTATATTTCTCTCCAGTTTCCTTGGATAGCCATTTTGTGTAGTCATTTGCATCATCCCAAGATACAAAATTAACTGGGTATTTTTTTCTATCATTTTCTTTTGGGTTAGGTATATTTTTTTGTAATGCTTTCACAAAAATATCATATTCATCCAAAGAAATTTCATTTTGACTTACAGCAAATTTTTTAATTTTAACAGTATGACGAGGACCCTCATCTTTTCTTATAGAACTAGTTATTCCCATATTAAATGTTCCAGAGTTAATGATTAGCATAACAGGTCCTTTCTTTCCCGATCGTAATTCATCCTGTAAAGTTTTTATAGGCACTTCTTCTTTTGCTTGTATATCATCCGTAAGAACATATATTTCTTCTTCAGCTGATAATTTTTTCTGCTTTTTAACACTTTTATCTATACTAAAAAAAACACCCAATCCCAAGACAAGGGCAATCACAATAGCAGAGCCAACATAGAGGCTCATATTAGACTTTGTTTGCTTCTCATATTTCGGTTTAGGTATGAGCTCTTGCCCCTCAAATTCTTTTATGAAATGCGCTACTGATGGACTTCTATCATCACGAAAAAATGCAATCGCACCTCTTAATGCCATATTTTGTATTTTGTTTAATGATTTTATATATGGAGGAACCAGACGTTTTTCTCTCGCCACATTGGCAGGTACTTTTTTAAATGGATGTTCAGCAGTTAATAGTTCATATGCAACACAACCTAAAGCATAGATATCATCGCGAATATCTGGCGTTTTTCCTTCGAGTTGTTCGTGACTTGCGTATGCAGGCGTTAATGCACCAAGTTTGCCTGGATCAAATAGAGTTTTCGTTAAATCTCCTGTAATTGGATTTTCGACTGCACGAGCTATACCAAAATCAAGAGTTTTTACTTTACCATCATTACATAGAAATGCATTTGATGGCTTAAAATCAGAATGCACTAGGTTATGCTCGTGCGCATAAGTCAAACCATTGCCGATTTGCTTGATTATTTCATAGGCTTGTTTAAATGATAGTCCATTTTTTGGTCGTACTTTCTTTTTTATAAAGTCTTTAATTTCGATTCCTTCCATCAATTCCATAGTAATGTAGACAGCTGTTCCCACCCCTCCAACACGGTCAAAATCATGTACCGTCGCTATATTTGGATGAGATAATTTTTGTTGACGACTTGATTCTCGTTGCAGGGAAATAAATGCTTCAGGGTGGTCCTTGAAATCTTCATTTAAGAGTTTAATGGCAACATAGGGTTTTTTATCTTTTGCTTCAGCTTTTAATAAATCCAATGCCTTATAAACCTTACCCATGCCCCCGACACCAAGAACTTTTTCAAGTTTAAAGCGTCCTCTGACAACAGATCCGATATCAAAATCATTGTCTATATTTTTATCGCTCAAGATTGTGTTCCTTTATAATTTTATTATTAGAATACAGATATAAGTAATTGATTATTATATTATTTATTATTTTTATATGTAAATT
>JAAZZI010000282.1 GCA_014239225.1 Gammaproteobacteria bacterium | reverse complement strand
TTCTAGCCTTATTTTCTTTTAATCCAGATAGTTTTAATTGAATTTCTTTCAAGTTTTGATTTATAGCGTTATATTTTTTCTCGGCTTCAATTAATTCATCTTCAATTTCTTCATTTATTTTTTTAGTATTTTCTAAATTTAAAAATTTTTTAATCTTTTCATCAAATTCTATTAAATCATTTTCATTAAATCCACGTGTTTCTAATAATGCAATAGATATTGCATCTCCCATAGCTAATGTTGCAGTTGTGCTAGAAGTTGGGGCTAAGCCAAGCGGGCATGCTTCCTTTTCGACACTAACATCAATATTAACAGTTGATGATTTAGCTAACGTCGAGTCTTGATTCCCAGTCAATGTTATTAGTGGAGTATTCAATCTTTTAATTACGGGGAGTAAAGCAACAATTTCGTCAGTTTCTCTAGAATTTGATAATGCTATAACGACATCATCGGGAGTGATCATTCCTAAATCGCCATGACTAGCTTCTCCTGGATGCACAAA
>JAAZZI010000281.1:258-502 GCA_014239225.1 Gammaproteobacteria bacterium | reverse complement strand
AGTTAAAAGTTATACTGATTGAAGTTCTTCAAGACTCCAGCGGGGCTTAATCGAAATTTCATAGTGATCATTTCTTTGCCCTGAAAGAAAACGAAAGTGGCCTGCAAGTGCAATCATAGCGCCATTATCAGTACAAAACTCATGTGCTGGATAAAAAACATCCACATCAAGTTTTTTTGCCATATCATTTAAAGTCGATCTGAGTGATATATTAGCACTAACTCCCCCAGCTACAACTAAGGTT
>JAAZZI010000281.1:0-248 GCA_014239225.1 Gammaproteobacteria bacterium | reverse complement strand
AGAGCACGCCTGCATTTTATGGTCAATGTTTCAGTAGCAGCAACTTCAAAAGCTTTTGCAATATTTGCTTTTTCTTTTGGAAAATTAATATAGGTATTTCGTGCAAATGTTTTTAGTCCACTAAAACTAAAATCAAGACCTGGCCTATCAGTCATTGGCCTTGGAAAATTAAATCGCCCTTCAAGACCTTTATTTGCTAATTTTGCTAAAGCAGGGCCACCTGGATAGCCCAATCCAAGAATTTTTGC
>JAAZZI010000280.1 GCA_014239225.1 Gammaproteobacteria bacterium | reverse complement strand
ACTGTAAGGGAACATCCATTTAAATTGAAGGGGGAAGGGGGGAGGGGGTATGGTATTTTTGGGGAAACAAATTCGGTCAGCAAATTTGATGGAAAAACATTTCTGTCTCTGACATGGGCAGAAAAAAATATTCTGAAACCACTTTATGCCTTAAGGAGGTTGGCACCTGAGATTTATTGTAATGACATTTTCTTTAAAGTAACTTTTTTATAAACATTATATCATTGCGAACAAAAAAAATGTCAAAAAAAGTATATGCCATAGGCCTTGTTACGGAGATATACGTGTTTCAAATGTTGACTGGAAAAGCACTCCTCTAGACTTTTCATAGGAAATACATTGCGAAAATGGCATTTTAAATGTACTAAAAATATATGGGAGGAGTAATGACAATTTTGAAATATTTTGTCAAATGAATATTTAAGACCTATATTTTGTATATCTGAAAAGAAAAAAATACAGAGGAGTCCCGCAAAAAAATGGCCAAGTTGTGAAACCTCAAGAGC
>JAAZZI010000027.1 GCA_014239225.1 Gammaproteobacteria bacterium | reverse complement strand
TAAACAACGCTTGTCTTTTCCAAGACTAATAATGGCATAAGATGATAGTGATGCAATTTCAATAAAAACAAAAAGATTAAAAGCATCTCCGGTGACAATGACCCCTAACAAACCAGTAAGATTTAATAAGAACGCGGTATAAAATAAATAAATACGATCTGAAGATATTTCATTCTCAACGCTCTCTCTTGCTCCAAGTGATACTAAAACTGCAATACTATTTACGATTAATAACATATAAGTGGTTAATTTATCGATATAGTATTCAATACCCCAAGGCGCAACCCAGCCTCCCATTGCATAGGTAATCGTATCTTCGGCTAATACTTGATTAAATAACGCGCATGAAATGCCAAACGAAGCCAAACTAACAAACACCATTAACAACCAAGCAAAAGTACGATTATGAAAAAGAATGCAAAGTGGTGCGGCAACTAACGGCAACACAACCTGTAAAGCAGGTAGCTGCGAACTAATCACTTGATCTCCTGCTGTATTTTATCGTCATCAATCGTACCAAATGCGGTATGGATACGAATAATAATGGCAAGCCCTAATGCTGTTGTTGAAATCCCCACAACAATGGCTGTGAGTATCAATACATGAGGTAATGGGCTTGAGTATAATGTGCTTGATTCAGTTAAGATTGGTGCTGTTCCATCTATGACCTTACCCATAGAGATAAACATAATAAAAATTGAGGTTTGGAATATATTAATACCAATTATCTTTTTTATGAGATTATTATTTGCAATAATGATATAAAATCCTATCATCATTAAAATAATCACTATCCAATAATTAAACGAGCTTAGAATATCCATTTTTTATCTATCAATAACCTCGCTTTTATCAATATAAATTGTTGATTTTATATTATTTGAATAATCAGAAATTTGATGAATTTTCGATGTTATTATATAGAAAAAAAATGGGTTCGTCGGCAATAGTTAGCTTTCTTTAGTATAATAACAAAATGATCACAAAACTTAGTAATAGTAAATTTTTGATTCCAGCAATGGTCACGCTCGTCATTTTAGCCACAGGAGCAGGATTTTATATCTCCCTAAAACAATCACAAAATCAATTAGTACAAAATAATGAAACCAGGGGTTTGTTTTGGCCTAATCCAAAACAGATAAAAAATTTCAGTGCTAAAGATCATAATGGTAACGCATTTGAGTTGAGTAACATAAGCGGAAAATGGTCGTTTATCTTTTTCGGCTACACAAACTGTCCGGATATTTGCCCTATTACGATGTCTGTCATGGCTAATGTCTACCAACACCTTGTAAGTTATTATGAAAATATTCAGATTATATTTGTCACTGTTGACCCGGAACGTGATACTACTGAAAAACTATCAAGTTATATCTCTTTTTTTGATCAAGATTTTGTTGGATTAAGTGGTGCACCTGCTATCGAAAATAGTTTAACGAGACAAATTGGTATCCCTTATTATTATAATAAGAAAAAAGAAAATAATAACTACCTAGTGGATCACTCTGCATCAATTTTTGTTATTGATCCAAAAACACGTCTTATTGCTAAACTATCCCCGCCTCATCAACCAGAAAAAATAATCGAACAATTTAAAAAAATAAAAAGGTTTATTGATGCAAAAGATTAATGGTTTAATTCTTATTTTCATTATCTTGCTGAATACAAGTATTGTCTTAGCAGAAGATATCTCGGAGATCGATATTAGTCATCTATGGATAAGTGAAGCGCCACCAACGGTATCTGTTTTAGTTGCGTATGTAACATTGAAGAATAATTCAATAAAAACAGCATCTTTAATTTCAGTATCGAGCCCTTTATTTTCTTCGATTGAAATTCACCGCAGTATCGTTAAAGATGATGTGGCCAGTATGGAGAGGTACTCATCACTAACAATACCAGCGAAATCAACAATTAAATTATTGCCTGGAGATTATCATTTGATGCTCTTTAACCCTAAAACACCATTAGAAATCGGTGATAGGCCAACACTAACGTTTACATTTTCAAATGGCGTTAAAATCCCAGTAAAAGCCCATGTGAAAAAACGAAAATATAATGAGCATTAGTAGTGGCATTAAAAATAAACCATAATGCTGTCAATATTTAATCATATGCTAAACTATCTAAAGATTATATTACTCCATTGTCTTCCCCAGCATAGCTTATCAAGGCTTATCTATCGCCTGACCAGAATTGAATTCAAACCCTTTAAAAGTTTCCTAATCAATATATTTATTCGTCTCTATAGTGTCGATATGAGTTTGGCCCTGAATACACATCCAGCTGATTACAGATCCTTTAATGCTTTTTTTACAAGAAAACTCAAAAAAAATGCCAGAAATTGGGTGATTGATAGTTCATTTATCCTCTCTCCTGTTGATGGCGCGGTTAGTCAAATAAGTTACATCGATGATTACCAATTACTGCAGGCTAAAAATAAAAAATACAGTATAGAGCAGCTTCTAGGGGGAGATGTAACTCTCTCGCGTAATTTTTTAAATGGCTCTTTTGTGACACTCTACCTAGCCCCGCGTGACTATCATCGAATTCATATGCCGGCCACGGGTCGATTAATAAAATCAATTTATGTCCCTGGTGATTTATTTCCGGTTAATGCAACGAGCGTTGAAAATGTAAACCAATTATTTGCAAGAAATGAACGCTTTATTAGTATTTTTGAAACAGGATTGGGTTTGATGGCGCAGATTATGGTTGGTGCTATTTTTGTTGGTAGCATGGAAACGGTTTGGTTGGGTGAAATTACACCGACAAAAAAACGTAAATTAACAATTAAAGAATATAATAATCAATCTATTAAACTAAATCAGGCAGATGAATTTGGTCACTTCAATATGGGATCAACTGTTATTCTCTTATTTCAGAAAGATAAATTATTATGGTTACCTGATATCAAAAAGAATAGTCTAATAGAAGTAGGGCAGTTATTGGGTAATGCAATAATTTAATACGTTATCTTTTATATTAAATCTTTGCTAACCAGAAAACGCGGCGATACAGAGTTGCATCAATGAATTAGGTGCGAGACCAATGAGTAATATTAATAAACCATTAATTGTTAACACCGCTCGCATTTGTTGTGATGCCTTTATTGCGCTCATAGTATCTGGTTGATCAAAGTACATTAGCTTAATAATGCGAAGATAATAATAAACCCCAATAATTGAAAAGATAACAGCAGCTATGGCTAACTCAATAAAACCTGACGCCACAAGCTCCTTTAAGACAAACCATTTTGACCAAAAACCAAGAAACGGCGGCACACCAGCCATAGAGAACATCAAACAAAGCATAATAAAAGCAAACCAACCATTGCGTACCGATAAACCTTTGAAATCATCAAGTTTTTCTGCCTCTAAGTCATAACGCCCCAACAAAATTATCATCCCAAAGGTACCCATACTCATTAGTGCATAACTAATAATATAGAACATAGAACCGGCAAAACCTGAAGCTGTTCCCGCAATGAGCCCAAGAAATAAATAACCAACATGAGCAATAGTAGAATAGGCTAACATGCGTTTAATATTGGTTTGCGCAATCGCAATAATGTTGCCAATCGCCATCGATAAAACCGCCAGCAAACTCAAAATAGCTTGCCAATCATCCACAAGTGGAAATAATCCGTCGACCAATATTCGTACTGCCATAGCAAAGCCTGCTAACTTTGGTGCGCTACTAATAAATAATGTTACTGAAGTCGGTGCGCCCTGATAAACATCAGGAACCCACATATGAAAAGGCGCAGCGCCTAATTTAAAAGCAATACCAACAATCAGAAAAACCATGCCGTAGACAAGATACATCCTATCGACCGCACCACTATTAATTGTTTCTGTGATCGCAGTGAATTGGAGTGATCCGGTGACACCATAAATCATAGAAATACCATATAACAACATACCTGAGGCCAACGCACCTAACACAAAATATTTTATTGCAGCCTCTGTCGCAAATGTTGATTCGCGTTGCATCGCAACCATCGCGTATAGTGAGAGTGAAAGCAACTCAAGACCCAGATAGATAGAAAGCAGATGATAGGCAGAAGTCATAATCATCATGCCTAACACAGCAAATAATCCAAGAACAAAATATTCGCCTTTTAACAATTCATTTTCTTTTAAATACTCATAAGAATAGAAAAAAACAACAATAGTAATTGCACAGATAAAGCTTTTAAGTAGAACACTCATAGTGTCGGTAATAAAACTACCGTTGAATCCAATATATGAGTAATCCGGACTGTAATAAAACAGCGCACAAAGGGTAAGCAATAAACTTAACTGCGTTATCCAATAAGTCATTTTATGTAAAGGATCTTTACTGAAGGCATCAACAAGTAATACCAAACATGCCATTGTAAGCAATGTTATTTCTGGCATTACAAAAATTAAATCTGTTCTCATAGTTTATCTTCTACAATAATTTCGTTTGTGAAATATGTTCAATAAGTTGTTGTATGGAAACATGCATAACATCAAATATTGGCGCCGGCCAAACACCAAACAGCAATACGACGCTCGCCAATAAAAAAAGAATAAAACCTTCTCTTGCGTCAATATCTTTTAAATCAGAGACTTCTTCTCTTATTGCTTCGCCAAAGATGACACGTTTATACATCCACAAGGTATAGGCAGCCCCTAGTATTAATGTCAGTGCGGCAGTAAATGCAATCCAAAAACTTACTTTAAAGCTACTGAGTATCACCAGAAATTCACCAACAAATCCTGATGTTCCTGGTAATCCGGAATTTGCCATGGCAAATAACATCATGAAAGCAGCAAAACACGGCATACTATTTACAACACCGCCATAATCTTTAATCATGCGACTATGTAAACGCTCGTACATCACGCCGACGCATAAAAATAAAGCTGCTGAAATAAAACCATGGGATATCATTTGCATCATTGCGCCTTCCATACCCATCACTGCGCCAGCAGTTGAATTTGTCGCTGCAAAAATACCAAAGGGAATAAAAAAACCTAAAGTGACAAAACCCATATGTGAAATCGATGAATAGGCAATTAATTTTTTCATGTCTTCCTGGACAAGCGCTACAAAACCAATATAAACAATCGCAATCAACGAAAGTATAATCATCGTATTAGCAAAGAACAGGCTCGCGTCAGGCGCGATCGGTAAACTGAACCGAAGAAAACCATAGCCACCCATTTTCAACATAATGGCAGCCAGTATGACTGAACCACCGGTCGGTGCTTCAACGTGAGCGTCGGGTAACCAGGTATGAACCGGCCACATTGGAATTTTGACTGCAAATGCCAGGAAAAAAGCGATAAAGATTAGCTTTTGTGCTGTTAGTTCTAAGGGCACCTCATGCAAGGCCTGGATATTAAAACTACCGGCAACAGAATATAAATAAAGAAGTGCAACTAACATGAATACTGAACCAAGAAACGTGTATAGAAAAAATTTGATTGTGGCATAAACACGATTTGCTCCACCCCAGATACCAATAATTAAAAACATTGGAATAAGCATGGACTCCCAGAATACATAAAATAAAATACTATCTAATGCAACAAAGACACCGTTCATTAATCCTGTCAGCACTAGAAAGGCACACATATAATAGGAAATATTTTCATCAATCACTTCCCATGCCGCTAATACAACAAGCACTGTAGTAAAGGTTGTCAGCATAATTAATGGCAAGGCAATACCATCAACACCAAGATGATATTTAATACCGAAAGCCTCAATCCAATAAAACTCTTCAATAAACTGCATTCCGACAAAACTATTATCGAATTGATAATAAAGTACGGCTGATAATAAAAACGTTACAACGGTAATGAAAAATGAAAAATGCCTAACTATTCGCTCCTGTTGATCGCCAATAATTAAGGTCCAGATACCACCCAAAATCGGCACCCAAATCAACATACTTAAAATAGGTAAGTTATCTAAAAACATTTAGTCAATACCCTACTCTATGCACAAAAATAGCGAGCAGTAAAAGTAGCCCGATAATAATGGCGAAAGCATAGTGATAAAGGTAGCCAGACTGTATATGACGAATCATATTTGAAAAGATACGGATGCTTCTCGCAGAACCATTTACGAGTACACCATCAATCATCTTGAGATCACCAAACTCGGAAAGGAAATACCCTATCTTTCTAACGCCGCCTGCAAAAACAATTTGGTTAAAATCATCAAATCCATATTTATTAACAAGTACCTTATGAATAAACCCAATTCGATTCACTAATTTGCCGGGAAGACTGGGGTACTTGATATAACATAACCAGGCAACAAATAATCCTGAAAAAGCTAAATAGACAGGCGGATATAAAAATGCATGGGTAATAAAAGAGACTATACCTTGATACTCTGCAGCAATTTTTGATAACACATTGTGCTCACCAGAGACATAAATAGCGCTACCAAAGTAATCCCCTAGCAATAACGGTTCGATTAAAAAAAGCCCGAGTAGTAATGAGGGTACGGCAAGTACTAATAATGGGGCGGTAACGACTGCAGGCGCCTCATGTAGCTTTTCCCAGACCTCCCTTGTCATATTTTCTTTTCCAAAAAAGGTCATAAAAAAGAGACGGAAAGTGTACAAAGCGGTAATAAAAACGCCCAATAAAACCGCATAATAGGCAAAATCGGAAGCGGGTAAGGATGAATGATGGACCGCCTCAATAATCAGGTCTTTGGAAAAAAAACCGGATGTACCCGGAAACCCAATCAGCGCAAGTGAACCAATAAAACAAGTCAGGCAAGTAATCGGCATGTATTTAAACAGTCCGCCCATCTTTCTCATATCCTGTTCGTGATGCATCATAATAATGACAGCACCTGCCGCTAAAAATAAAAGTGCTTTGAAAAAAGCATGGGTGAAAAGATGAAACATTGCCGCAGCATAGGCAGATGCGCCTAATGCGACGGTCATATAACCTAACTGCGATAACGTAGAATAGGCAATAACACGTTTAATATCATTTTGAACAAGCCCAAGAAATCCCATAAATAAAGCGGTTATTGAACCAACGACTAAAATTAAATTTAATGTCGTTACAGATAACTCAAATAATGGTGACATTCTGGAGACCATAAAGATGCCTGCGGTGACCATCGTTGCTGCATGAATCAGTGCAGAGATAGGAGTAGGTCCTTCCATTGAATCAGGTAACCAAACATGTAAGGGGACTTGCGCTGATTTACCCATCGCGCCAATAAATAAACTAAGACAAATTACGGTCATCACCGACCAGGATTGACCACTTAAAATTGTGATGGTGGTATCTTTGTGTTGTTCAACATTATTAAAAACTTCAACATAATCCAATGAATTGAAATACATTAGGATGGCGGCGATACCCAGTAAAAAACCAAAATCCCCTACCCTGTTAACCAAGAATGCTTTTAGATTTGCAAAAATAGCGCTCTCTTTTTTAAACCAGAATCCAATTAATAAGTAAGAGACTAAACCAACTGCTTCCCATCCAAAGAATAATTGTAAAAAATTATTCGCCATCACCAACATCAACATAGCAAATGTAAATAAGGAAATGTAACTAAAGAAACGTTGGTAACCAGGGTCATCACGCATATAACCAATGGTGTAGATGTGAATCATCCATGAGACAAAACTAACCACCACCATCATTGTGACCGAAAGCGGGTCAATTAAAAACCCAATCTGAAAATCAATACCGCCACTACTTAGCCAGGTGTAAACAGCCTGATTATAATCTGGCGCACCATCAATAATATGATGCTTATAGACCAACATAGAAAGTATGGTCGATATCCCCACACCAATAATCGTTACCCAGTGGGCGCCAGCTCTGCCAATGGCATTTCCTAATAATCCTGCAAGTAATGCGCCGACCAGTGGCGCTAAAACGATGGTGAGATAAATTGTTTCGATATGATTTATCATGCCCTATCCTTTCATGCTATCGAGCTCACCCACATTAATCGTATCTCGGTTACGAAACATGACAACAAGGATAGCAAGCCCAATCGCAGATTCGGCTGCAGCCACTGTGAGAATGAAAAAGACAAAAACCTGTCCATGTATATCGCCAAGAAAATGAGAAAACGCAATAAAGTTAATATTGACTGAAAGCAACATTAATTCGATACACATCAATAGAATCAGTACATTTTTCCGATTAAGGAAAATACCAGCAACACTAATACAGAATAATAATGTTGCGAGTAATAATACTTCAGGCAAAGTAATCATAGACTAACCTTTCTTCTCTTCAGATTTCATCTTAACAACACGCAATCTATCTTCCTTTTTAGCAAGTACCTGTTCATTAGCATGCGTGGATTTTGTGATTTTTAATTTACTCATACTTAGTGAAATTGCGGCGATGATAGCGACTAATAAAATTGCACCGGCAATTTCGAATTGATAAAGATAATCCGTATAAATTGCGAGTCCCAGTAACTTTGTATTACTCTGGGTTGCAGAGATACTTATTTGTTTATAAGTATCGGAGGAAAAATAATCCGAGCCCACAACCATTCCCATGGCAATCACCATTAAAAGCGCAATAATAATACCCAATGGAAAATAACGTGCGAACCCCTCCCGTAATGTTGCGAGATTAATATCCAACATCATCACAACAAACAAAAACAATACCATCACCGCCCCAACGTAGACTAATACTAATGCTATCGCCAAAAATTCTGCATTTAGTAATAACCAGACAGCGGCAGATGAGAAAAATGAGAGTACAAGAAATAGCGCGGCGTGGATTGGGTTTTTAATCACCACAACCATGGTTGCCGATAACAGCAGCATCGCACCGAAAATGTAAAATATTATTTGTGTCATTTTAAATTATTTATCATCATCGAAATTTAGCGTCTTCATGACGGTCAGCTGCAATATCTTTCTCAAATTTATCACCAATTTCTAACAGCTGTGATTTGGTAAGTAATAAATCACCACGTTTCTCGCCATGATATTCAAATATTCTTGTTTCAACGACAGCATCAACCGGGCACGATTCTTCACAAAAACCACAGAAGATACACTTTGTCAGATC
>JAAZZI010000279.1 GCA_014239225.1 Gammaproteobacteria bacterium | reverse complement strand
TCTAGTGTATCTTCAAAACAACGTATGAAGTTAGAAATTCAGGATGAAAAAAAGAAGAACGTTAATTGCACCATTCAATTTATATCCAAATACAATATAGTTCAGCCTTTTCATTGATATTTTCACTTTTAATATTTTTTATTGAACAATTGTTTTTAAATTTATTAAAAGAACATGTTTCCAAAACCCTTGATTTCTGCCCACAGCCCGAATGAATCCGAGTTCGGTTTATTTTGTAACACATTAAGTATCTACCAAGAAAATATATTTAAAAATGTCAAAAGCCCCCAGGGGCCTGAGCTATGACCTACTTAATGACCTTTGCAAAAGGAGTAAGACAAGGTTCAGCAATGTCACCCAAAATGAGTCAATAATTATGTAAACATTTCTAAAGTCAAATAATTATCTCTATGAAACCTCCCTGCATATTTTAAACTATAATAAACAGCCACTTATCACTGTTTACAAAAAATATTGCAATTTTACTATAAAATATTTGAAAATAA
>JAAZZI010000278.1 GCA_014239225.1 Gammaproteobacteria bacterium | reverse complement strand
ACCTCTAGACTCAACACACGCAGTTTTAATGCCTAATTGAGATAATCTAATTGCACAAACATACCCACCAGGACCTCCACCAATGACTATAGCTTGAAATTTTTCTGACATTTAAATATCTAAAAATAATCTTCTTGGATCTTCTAAATTTTCTTTTATCATTTTCAAAAATGAAACTGATTCTTTGCCATCAATAATTCTATGATCATAAGATAAAGATATTGGCAACATTGTTCTTGTTTGAAATTTACCATTTATAAAAATTTGTTTTTTTTGCGATTTACCAATTCCTAAAATTGCAACTTCGGGATAATTAATTATAGGAGTAAAATAAGTACCTCCAATTCCACCGAGGCTTGTTATAGTTATTGATCCTCCAAAAAATTCTTTTTTATTTATTTTTAAATTTCTACTAAGTTCACTCACATTTTTTAATTCTTCTGCAATTTCTTTTATTTTCATTTGATCTACATTTCTAATTTTTGGAACCATTAAACCGTGAGGAG
>JAAZZI010000277.1 GCA_014239225.1 Gammaproteobacteria bacterium | reverse complement strand
AGCAGAGGTTTCTGTTAGTGATAGTGATTTAAAAATTGATACATATCGTTCAAGCGGTGCAGGAGGACAGCATGTTAATAAAACCGAATCTGCCATCAGAATTACACATATTCCTACAGGCTTGGTTGTAACCTGCCAAGATGAAAGTTCGCAACATAAAAATAAAGCGTCTGCATTAAAAGTGTTACGTGCAAGATTTTTTTCTTTGGAACAAGAAAAATGTTTGAGAAGAATTGTCCTTCTTCAAATGGATCAAAATTATCCACTTTTTGAATAGCTTGTTTTTCTAAAAGAGAATTAACCTCTTTATCAACAATTATTTTTTGACAATTTGTAGGTAAATAATTTTTAAGGTTTTCACTAGTAATACAAAAAGAAGCTTTTGTTTTTAAAGCAATATCAGAATATTTTTTTGCTATTGATTTTTTATTTTTTAAATCACGTATCCAACCAAACGCCCTTAAACTTTTAGCGAGTTCAAAGATCTCAGGATTGTCAGTTAATAACA
>JAAZZI010000276.1 GCA_014239225.1 Gammaproteobacteria bacterium | reverse complement strand
ATTAGGAATCTGTGTTGCATTTATTGGATTAATTTTTGATAATCTAATTAGAACCTGGGTAAACCAAAGAAAGAAACACCTTGGAATAAGTTAAGGTTATAATTTAAAAACAAATTTATTTATTTAAAAAAGTTTTCAAAGAATCGTCCATTGCAGTTTCCCATGGAGTGTGATGCACTGGGGCAACTGAACCTGTAACAGGTGAAGAAAAAGATTTATTTCTATAAGTCATAATATCTTCTACTTTATGATGTTCCCATTCTTTAAAATGTTTTCTAATTAATTCAAAATCTATTTTAGGATAGTCAGATAAGCCGTGAAGTTCTTTTGTATATTCAGTTTGAAAATCAATCATTTGATCTGGATTTTCTAATTTTTCTTCCATTGATACCCATTTATTTATATCTTTATTTATATCAGAGTCATTTGGGATTTTAATTTTTCCCATTACAACATCTCTTGCAAACCAAGCCTGACAATCAAACATATTAAAAGTATGAAATTGATCT
>JAAZZI010000275.1 GCA_014239225.1 Gammaproteobacteria bacterium | reverse complement strand
TAAGAAAATAGAAATCAGGGGCTACAATATATGAGCAATATATATCTAGAATTACTGCTAGTGACAGTGATACATAAGCTAGTTGCTTCAAATTTATGCGATGAATAAAGCCTGAAATAACTAGTAATGCGATGGCTGAACCAAATGATCCATATGCCATAACCCAACCAGCATATTCTTCGCTGAAACTTCCATGGTCTACTAAAATACCAACCATTGCTGGCCCAAATAAAATTCCAGGCATTGTTAGGCAGCCAACGATTGAAAAAATGAAGAATCTTGAAAAGTTCTCAAATTGCATAGTTAGAGTATAATCTATAATTTCAAAGTAATGGAGAGGTGGCTGAGCGGCTTAAAGCGCTCCCCTGCTAAGGGAGTATACGTTAATAGCGTATCGAGGGTTCGAATCCCTCCCTCTCCGCCACTGGTCTATTGAAGATCTTCTATTGGGATGTATTCAAAATCGAATCCAAAGTGTTTTGGACCTATTAATTCAACTCCTTTTCTGTTTC
>JAAZZI010000274.1 GCA_014239225.1 Gammaproteobacteria bacterium | reverse complement strand
AGATTCGGCCAAAGACTGGTAACTAACTTTTCGAACAGAGTCATCATAATGATACCAACGGGTGCCATTACCAGCATAGATAGGGCAAAACTCTTTAACCATGCCAAGGCGAAACCATCGATCAAGCCAATATTCATGTAGGTCATTACCCCTGTTAGTGGACCACCAATAAACGCCATCATTGTTGCGATGATTGCTACTTTCTTCCATATTGGCGTTTTATTTGCACTTGTATTCATAGTAAATCCTTAGATATTTAACGACTTATTTGATAAAAGGTTTAGATTTAAAAGCCTTCCTTAAAGTAAAGGAAGGCTAATAAAAAAACTAATTAACTCTTTACAAAATCGCCTAACTGATCTCTATAAAAATAAAGAATATAGGCAGCTAAAACTCCAAGCAAGACAGGTGCAAATGCTCCAGGCATGCTTAACGCAATGTGAGTAATAAAGCCTCCAATCATGGTGCATACAAGAAGTGCCGCTCCAAAAACTTGTTTATTTGGTAGCCATA
>JAAZZI010000273.1 GCA_014239225.1 Gammaproteobacteria bacterium | reverse complement strand
AAAGTTGAAAGTCGTCAGAGTTTTTATGAACGTAAAGAAACAAGCTGCGTGAATCTTTCTTCGACGTACTAAAATAAAAAAAAAAAAAAAAAAGATAAGGATTTAATCATTCTTTAAATGAAACCATCAACGTGATGGAGTGCATTTTTAGTAAAGCAGCTTAGGCTAAACATGTATTCTATCCAGTGGCGGATTCAGACTAAGAGATAATCGTAATAATTAATGACATGATAATGTTATTTCACGCTTTTTAAGCGTGAAATAATATTGTCAAATCATTAAATTTAACGACTTTGAGTTCACCATCTTACTGCTGTGAATAACATACGTCATGTAGTGCTTTGCAACTGTAACTAGCTTAACTCTTTTCATAACTCGCAAAGCACTACATGACAATTTTGATACCAATTTACCTGAGATTTGACGTCAAACATTTTAAGAAATTTTACTAATTTTATACTACTTTTTTTACAATAATATTTTATCACTACTTTTTATTTAATTTTTTTTAATT
>JAAZZI010000272.1 GCA_014239225.1 Gammaproteobacteria bacterium | reverse complement strand
TTTATATTTCTTTAAGTTTCTTTGATTTTCTTTAAGTTTTTTTAAATTTTCTTTGATTTTCTTTAATTTTGTTTAAGTTTCTTTGATTTTGTTTAATTTTCTTTAATTTTGTTTAATTTTCTTTAATTTTTGTTGATTTTGACAGAATTCAAGGAAAAGAAATTTCTTTAAAATTGACAAAAATTGAAGAAATCTATCTGAAATCTATTGAATCTCATGTTTCTGGTAATAGAAAATTCTTTAAAATTGACAAAAATTGAAGAAATCTAATTTCATCAGAAAATTCTTCTGAAAAATTAAACTTTTTTAATTTTGTTCAATTTTCTTTAATTTTTGTTAATTTTCTTTGATTTTGTGTAAATTTCTTTAATTTTGTTCAATTTTCTTTAATTTTTGTTAATTTTCTTTAATTTTTTTCAATTTTCAATGTAACAAGATCGACTGCAAACATCTGTATTGTAACTAAAAATGGAATTTTCTTCTCAAAATTTCTGATACATGAGTTTGAAAATTG
>JAAZZI010000271.1 GCA_014239225.1 Gammaproteobacteria bacterium | reverse complement strand
CGATGAACTCAAAAAAACATGATATTATTTTTTCAATAACAAGTCATTTACCCCATTTAATTGCATATAATCTCGTAAAAACAGCAACTGATTTTGAAAAGATAAAAAAATATAATTTTATTAAATACAGCGCAGGAGGACTACGTGATTTTTCACGTATAGCAGCAAGTAATGAGATTATGTGGAGAGATGTTTTTTTTAGTAATCAAAAAAATATTATTTCCGCAATTAATTTATTTATAAAAAATCTTAAAGCTTTTAAAAGAGATATCAGTGCTAAAAATAACAATGAAATAATAAAAAAATTAATTGGTTATTATTTCTGAATTTGAGAAAAAAGATTCTTTGATGACCTACTTGCTCGACTTTTTAGTTCTCTAGAAAATAATTTGAATAATTCTTATAACCATTTTAATTGCATTAAAACTTTCTGGGCCGTTTACGATCTGAAAACCACTATATAACCTTGAAAGTGCTGTCTTTGGTATTAATGGACACAGGTCAATCTCAAGTTT
>JAAZZI010000270.1 GCA_014239225.1 Gammaproteobacteria bacterium | reverse complement strand
ATAAACCTTTTATAACTGGTGAGAGGACCTTAGAAGGATTCTATAAAACTAAAGCCGGACTCGATCAGGCTATTTCAAGAGGTTTAGCATACTCTCCTTATGCTGATTTAATATGGTGTGAAACTGCAAAACCAGATCTTGAAGAAGCTAAAATATTTGCAGAAGCGATTCACAAAGAATTCCCTAATAAATTATTAGCCTATAATTGTTCTCCTTCATTTAATTGGAAGAAGCATTTGGATAATTCAACAATGAAAAAATTTCAATCTGAACTTGGTAAAATGGGTTATAAATTTCAATTTATTACCTTAGCGGGTTTTCATTTAAATAATTATGCAACATTTAAACTTGCACAAGGTTATAAAAAAGACGGTATGGCAGCTTATTCTGAATTACAAGAAAAAGAGTTTGCTGCAGAAAAAGATGGTTATACAAGCACTAAACATCAAAGAGAAGCAGGCACAAGTTATTTTGATGCAATTTCTCAAGCATTAACACAAGGTAAATCCTCTACTAC
>JAAZZI010000026.1 GCA_014239225.1 Gammaproteobacteria bacterium | reverse complement strand
TGTTACCCGAAACGATCGTATAGCCCATTATCTAATTTTCTCTCTGACTTATTAAATGGTGCTTACTAATTTGGAGTCTCGTTCTAATTTATTTATTCCACTTGGCATGTGTCTCTGCTGGTGGACCATATGAGTCCCCGAGGACACTTGTCGCCAAGGAGTATTTCTATCTACTTCGGTTGATATGAAATACTGCGGTTGGCTTCGGTCGATCTGCACTTTAAAGAGCATATTCAAAATTTTCTGATTTCAATCTTTAAGAAATTGTTAATTGTGGGATCTTCAGCACCTTCCCATTTGGTTTTTGGCATATTGAGATTTAGAACAAATATTTGGCATTTTATTAAAGCATTTCGATAATACTTTTGCATGATTTTGATGTAGGGCTACTGACGAGGGTTTGTTACCCGAAACGATCGTATAGCCCATTATCTAATTTTCTCTCTGACTTATTAAATGGTGCTTACTAATTTGGAGTCTCGTTCTAATTTATTTATTCGATCCCGAGTTGCGCCAGTATGCGTCTAGGGTGCCAAGTCCCTGCGGATTGACGGTGGTTTATAAAATTTCCCCACCATTAAACTTGGCAAGTCGAGATATCGCCTGTACTGAGTGGAATCGACAATAAACCAAGAATTAAAAAAAATAAAAAAATAAATCTTCATAATTTTTTTTCACGAATGAGGTAAATAAAAAAACATGAAAACAGCAATTAATTATTTAATCTTAGCGCTGTTGTTGGCTCTATGTAATCAGGCTATTGCGTTTGATGGTTATGTTGAAATTACGCCCTCACAACCAACACAAACAGGGGATAATATTGAGGTACTAGAAATATTCTGGTACGGCTGTCGGCACTGTTATGATTTTGAGCCTTTTATAAATAAATGGCTTGAAAAAAAACCTGATGATGTTGTATTTAGACGAATGCCAGGTATTTTTCGAAAAGATTGGATTCCTCATGCAAAAGCATATTTCACGGCAGAAAAATTAGACGTACTAAACAAAATACATAGCTCATTATTCACTGCCATTCATAAGAAAAAGAAACCTATCTATGATGATAGATCAATTAAAAAATTCTTTTTAGAACATGATGTTGATAAACAAGAATTCAAAAAAATATATACATCAGATGAAACCGATACTAAAGTAAAACAGGCTTATGTAATGGGCCAACGCTATAAAATAACGGGTGTACCAGCAATTATTGTGAATGGTAAATATATGGTAAGCGGCTCAACTGCAGGTAGTTTTGAAAATGTTACAAAAGTTATTGACCTACTTATTGAAAGAGAAAGAGAGAATATAAAAATAGAATAGGTTAAAAATTCATTCAAAAAACTTTAGATATAAAAAAAGGACCTAAACGGTCCTTTTTTTTCTTCATTGAGAAGGAAGTCTTACTTATTGTTGATATACATGGTGACTTCAAAACCAAAACGAATGTCGCTGTATTCAGGTGTTTCCCATTTCATAGTCTTATCCTCTTCTTTAACGTTAAAATAAATACTGTTGTTATAAATCTACTTAGTATACTGCAGTTAGTGTGCCATATCGTTAAAAATCTATTTATTTATATAAAAAACAATTAGTTATATAAGTTCTAGATAATCGATAAAAAATATTTGGTACCTGTTTTGGTTAAAATTAACCAATTTATTGGTCATAATTAACCAATTTTATCAATAAAGAAGGTTATAAATTGCAGATTTACCTTGTGGTTTATGCTAAATTCGCCGCCCTTTTTTACAAGTATTTTTATTAGTACATAGCAATAAGGTGAAAGACTATGAAGTATAAGTTTGCGCATTTCCCTCGTATTGGAATTATTGGGGGTGGTCAATTAGCAAAAATGACTGCCCTTGCTGCTATGAAATATGGTTGCAGTATTGTGGTTTTAGAAAAATTAAAAAAGAGTCCTTCTGAAAATCTAGCTATTGAGACATTATATGGTGATTGGGATGATCCAAAAAACCTACTGGAACTTGCCAAAAAAGTTGATGTCGTTACATTAGAAAATGAATTCGTTGACGCAAAAAGCCTTAAAGTTGTTGAAGAAAATGGGCATATTTTATACCCGGGCTCTACAACAATTGAGTTAGTTCAAGATAAATTAACCCAAAAAAAAGTTCTTGGTGATGCTGGGATACCGGTAACTCCTTTTGCTGAAATTGAATCTCGTGATGATATCGGCAGCCATGCTGAAAAATTTGGCTGGCCAATTATTTTAAAAGCAAGGCGCAATGCATATGACGGTAAAGGGAATGTAACGCTTCATAGTAAAAATGATATTGATTCAGCATGGACTAAATTAAATGGTGATAAACAAAAATTATACGTTGAAAGCTTTTGTCATTTTAAATCTGAACTGGCTACGATTGTAACAAGAGATATCAGTGGTAAAGTGGCTGCCTATCCCATTGTTGAATCAATACAAAAGAATCATATTTGCCATATTGTACGTGCGCCCGCAAATATTAATAATGAACTTGCCACTAAAGCACTTAAGTTGGCAGCTAAAGCTGTAGAAACAATTAATGGAATTGGTGCGATAGGTGTAGAAATGTTCTGCACAAAGGATAATGAAATTATACTTAATGAAATGGCGCCGCGGGTACACAATTCAGGACATTACACCATAGAAGCCTGTGAATGCTCGCAATTTGAAAATCATGTGAGAGCAATTCTTGGTTTACCGCTAGGTTCGACTAGAATGATTACCCCTGCAGCGGTTATGATTAATATACTTGGAGAAAAAGAAGGAAGCGGGTACCCAGTAGGTATTGAAAAAGCATTAAAAATAAATGGGGCTCACATACATATCTATGGGAAAGCAACTACCAATATGAGTCGAAAAATGGGGCATGTAACAGCATTAGGTTCTAGTATTGATGAAGCGGAAAGCTTGGCAAATTCGGCAGCTTCTTTGATACATTTTGGAGAACAAAAATGACGCAAGATGATAAAGCATTAATTGGGATTATTATGGGTAGTGATTCCGATTGGAAAACATTGGAAGCAACGACAAAAATTTGTGATGATTTCTCAGTTCCATATGAAGCGCATGTCGTATCAGCGCATCGTACCCCTGATGATATGTTTGAATATGCAAAAAAAGCGCACAAGAAAGGATTAAAAGTAATTATTGCGGGGGCGGGTGGAGCTGCACATTTACCTGGAATGGTTGCAAGCAATACGCCGCTCCCAGTTATTGGTGTTCCTATTAAAACAGATTCCTTAAATGGCATGGACTCATTATTATCAATTGTGCAAATGCCTAACGGCGTGCCAGTTGCAACAGTGGCAATTGGTGCCGCTAAAAATGCTGGATTACTTGCAATCGAAATCTTAGCCACTAATGATCAAAAATTAATGAACAAACTTATTACTTATAAAAATGAAATTGCAAATGAATCAAGAAAGAAAGATAAATTAATAAATAATAAAAGTTAATCATTAAGGACTGTTGATTTCCAATTTCTATACAATAGCTTCGCGGCAATATTAAACCCATTAATATGTTCCAGCACATCCTTTTCTAACTTATCTGCCGCATTTTTACCTAGACTTTTCTCCAATGATGCCTTGTATTCAGGAATTTTATTCCATTCTTCAACTGTGGTTTTTGTAATTTCTTGATGATACTGAGCACTAAAAACTTTATTGCCATAACTAAGTGACTGAATGGCGCATTGATCGGACTCTGCCAAAACCTGAAAACCTTTAGGGATAGTTTTGACTTCTGCGCTATGCCATTGCAGTGTATCCATCGTATCCGGTAAATCACAAAAGAATGGAGACTTTTTCCCCGTTGCGGTTTTTCTAACCGGCATCACGCCGACCTCGGATTTTTTGCCTGGGCCTACCTCCGCACCAAAAGCATGTGCTAGTAATTGATGGCCAAGACAAATCCCCATGAAAGGCATATTTAATTCATCAATTGCTGTTCTTATTAGAGCCATCTCTTTAACTAACCAAGGATATTTATCTTCTTCCCACACATCCATTGGACCACCCATTACCCAGAGAGCGTCGAACTCTTTTAATTCCGGAATTTTTTCACCTTTATCAAGCTCAACTGTATGTAATCGAATACCATCATCATCAAAAAAATTTCTAAAAATACCAGGGTGTTCAACACTAACATGTTGAAAGACAATAATAGATTCCAGCGTCATATATGTTTGATATGTGTAAGAATTTAATTTCGTTTAAAGAAAATATGCTTATTGGCGCGCCCGAGAGGATTCGAACCCCTGACCTCGGCCTCCGGAGGGCCGCGCTCTATCCAGCTGAGCTACGGGCGCATCGTTATATGAACCTAAACATTTATCATCAATTTGATCTAGATCAAAAAAAATATCTGTAGCCTGCTATTAATTAAGATCCAGTATAGATTGGCTTACTTATTTTGCAATAACCGCGGTTCCCTTGGATAAATACAATGGGTATACTTCGAATCTATAATAACTAGATATGTTGGAACCTTCACGTAATTACTGCCAAGGATAAATTAATGAGTCAAGAACAAGATAAAATATTTTTTAGGAACTTTACGCTCACACTCGCATTTATTGCGGCGATGATGATAGCTTTTTATGTCATAGCAGACATGGTTACGAACGAAGGGGAAAATGCTAAAACAAATGTGAATACTATAAGTGTGGCAGAATTAACCAAACCAGTTGGACAAGTAGCAGTAGCTGGTAAAGAGTCAGAAAATACAATTGTGCAAAATGAAATAGTTGCTGATGCATCTGCGGTAGGTAAAAGTATTAGTGGTGAATCTGTCTATAACGGTCTTTGTGTAAATTGTCATGGAATTGCAGCGCTAGCAGCAATGATTCCGCAAGTTGGAGATGTTGCAGTTTGGGGACCGCGTATCAAAAAAGGCACTGATGTTTTATATGCAAATGCAATTAATGGTTATACCGGTGAATTAGGTATGATGCCAGCCAAAGGCGGTAATCCAGCTCTTAGTGATGAAGAAGTAAAAGCGGCAGTTGATTATATAATCAGTCAAGTACAGTAGAATCAATCTATAAAAATTTACTCAAAAAAAACTTAATTTTTTATTCTAACTTTAAACTGTCCTGATAGGCCTTATCGGAAAGTTCATCCCAAAGCTTATAGCTAGCTCTAAAACTTTCATAAGCATCATAAACCTGCTTGAATCGTGGATTGTTTTTCTCATTTAATAACTTCGTTGCTTCTTCATCAAGTGTCTTTTTTGTTAAATATTTTAGTTGAGTAAGTACATCATTTGGAAATTTAAGTATTTCCACATTTTTCTTTTTTCTTAGATCGACTAATGCTTGCTGATTATGAAATTCCATCTGCGCATAAATCCATTCGCTAATTGCACCTGCTGTAACTTCAACAATCTTTTGTAAATCCTCTGGCAATAAAGACCACTTCGAATCATTGATCATTAATTCAAAAACCGTACCTGGTTCATGCCAGCCTGGATAATAATAGTACCGGGCAGTACGATCCAAACCTAACCGCATATCATGAAAGGGTGCCACCCATTCAGTGGCATCAATCGCTCCACGCTCCAAAGCAGTGTATATTTCACTGCCCGCCATTAGTACAGGGTTACCACCTGCTTTTTTAAAAACTTTTCCGCCCAAACCAGGAATTCGCATTCGAAGTCCTTTGATATCTTCAATCGAATTTATCTTCTTTCTAAACCAACCTCCCATTTGCACGCCCGTATTACCCATTGGGAAAACCATTAAATTGAATGGTTTATATATTTCCTGCCACAGTAAAAGTCCGCCACCATTATATAACCACGCATTCATTCCTTTTGATGTCATCCCAAATGGAACCGAAGAAAAAAATTGTGCTTCTGGCACGGTTCCTGCCCAATAGTAAGGTGAGCCATGCCCCATTTCGACTGTGCCTTGTGAAACTGCATCAAAAACTTGCAAGGCGGGAACAAGCTCTCCTCCTGCATAGACATCAATATCTAGCCGACCATTACTCATTTTACTAACTTCATTAGCAAACCTTTCGGCACCTTCCTGAAAAATTGGGAAATTTGCTGGCCAAGTTGTAACCATTTTCCATTTAAAAAATTTTTCAGAATGATCAGTTGTCTTCGTTTGATCCTTTTCAGTGTTATCACTACAAGCTGAACTAAATACAATAAGTAATAGATATAAAAAAATAGAATACTTCTTCATTTTGTTTCCTTATTATAAATCTATTAATTAGACTGACTGAAGATTGGCATATGATGCGACTAACCATTTGCTTCCTGCTTTCTCAAAATTAACCTGTATACGCATATGACTTCCGTTTCCCTCAAGATTAAGAATAACACCTTCCCCAAACTTTGCATGTGATACGCGTTGACCAAGCGTTAATTGGCCATCTTTACCGCTTGATTTAGTTTCTTCATTTCTAAACAGTGATTCGGTAACACTTCCACCTAATCTAATCTCACATAGTAATTCAGCTGGAATTTCATTGATAAACCGTGAAGGCTGAGGATAATAATCTGATCCATGTAAACGTCGATGCTGTGTATATGTTAGTGTCAGTGTTTTTTTGGCTCGAGTAATACCAACATAACAAAGTCTGCGTTCTTCTTCTAACTGTTTCAAATCGTTGCTGCTACGTTGGTGCGGAAACAATCCTTCTTCCATCCCGACAAGATAAATTGATGGAAATTCGAGACCTTTAGCAGAATGTAATGTCATTAGATGAACACAGTTTGATTTATCACCAGCTTGTGTCTCTCCTGATTCAAGTGCAGCATGCGCAAGAAATGCTTGCATGGTATTCATTTCTTTTAACTCTTCATCATCACCAACTTCAAACTCACTTGCGGCTTTGACAAGTTCTTCAAGATTTTCAATTCTTGCTAAACCTTTCTCACCTTTTTCTTTTTTAAAATGATTAATTAACCCGCTTAATTTAATAATTCCATCTACTTGTTCATCTAACGTTAACTCTGATGCTGTCAAAGACATCTTTTTAATTAATCTTATAAATTCTTCAAGAGAATTTATTGCCCGTGCGCTCAAGAGTTTATGCTCAATAATATGAAATGCTGCTTTCCACAATGAACAATTATCATTTTTAGCAATGGTGCGTAATTCTTCAACGGTTTTGTTACCGATACCGCGTGTTGGGGTATTAATAATACGTTCAAATGAGACATCATCATCTTGAAATGTAGCAATACGAACATAAGCAAGTGCGTTTTTAATTTCCATACGTTCATAAAATCGAACACCTCCATATACTCGATATGGAATCTTTGATCTGAGTAATGCTTCTTCTAAAACTCGTGACTGCGCACTAACACGATATAAAATGGCATGATCACTAAAAACAATACCTTGTTCTGGCGCTTTTTTTATTTGATCGACAACATAACGTGCTTCGTCAGTTTCGTTATAAGCCATATAAATACCAATAAGCTCGCCTTCTTCGCCGTCTGTCCAAAGATTTTTCCCTAAACGTGCGCTGTTATTTCCAATAAGTTTATTAGCGGCATTTAGAATTGTTGTGGTTGATCGATAATTTTGTTCCAATTTTAATAATTTTGTATTTTTAAAATCTCGTTCAAATGCCTGCATGTTTTCAACACGTGCGCCGCGCCAGCTATAAATCGATTGATCATCATCGCCAACAGCAAACAAGGTATTATCATTGCCTACAAGTAATCTAAGCCATTTGTATTGCAATTCATTCGTATCCTGAAACTCATCGACCAAGATATGATTAAATCTCTGTTGATAGTATTCACGGATTGATTCTTTCTCATTAAATAACTCATAAGTTCGTAGTAGAAGTTCTGCGAAATCAACTGCGCCTGAACGTTCACAAGTTTGTTGATAGATTTTATATATTTGTATCATTTGTGCTGTTGTAGCATCGCCTTCATCATTAATATTTTCAGGTCTCAATCCTTTGTCTTTCTGTGCATTGATATACCATTGCGCTTCTTTTGGTGGGTATTGTGATTCGTCCAACATCATTGCGCGGATAGTCCGGCGTATTGTTCTATACTGATCTTCACTATCTAATATCTGGAAATTTTCCGGTAAATTGGCATCTTGCCAATGAGCGCGCAGTAATCGATGACAAAGTCCATGAAATGTACCAACCCACATACCGCGTATCGATTGCCCCAGAAGATTCTCAATTCGAGAGCGCATCTCAGCTGCTGCTTTATTCGTAAAGGTAACGGCTAAAATACTTTGAGGACTTGCCTCGCCTGTTGCAATATACCAGGCGATTCGATGCACTAATACGCGTGTCTTACCGCTACCCGCGCCTGCTAAAATCAGTAAATTGCCAGAAGATGCGCCAACTGCATCGCGTTGGCTTGCATTTAGTGAATCGAGTACGTGGGATACATCCATAGGTTTAATTCTACTTTAATGTATCACACTATTAAATTAATGCTGTCACAATTAATCTGGATGCTAGAATATGTCGTTTTTTTACTAGAAAAATATAATTTGTTATGACAACTAACGATTCAACATTATTAGAAGATCAAGACCGCCTCGTAAATATAATAGATTCCGTCTTATCTCGATCAAAAAAAATGGGGGCAACAGATGCTGAAGCCGATATTGGCGCCGGTATCGGGCTGTCTACCAACGTTCGTAAAGGCGTGATCGACAAACTCGAATATGAACGTGAAAAAGGATTAAGTATCACGCTTTATATAGATGGTAAAAAAGGTAATGCGAGCAGTTCTGATTTTAGTGATAGTGCATTAAATAATGCTGTAGAAGCTGCTTTTAGTATTGCAAAACATGCAAGTCATGATAAACATGCTGGCTTAGTTGAAAAAAAACTGATGGCAAAAAATATTGCTGATTTAGATTTATATCATCCATGCTCCATATCACCTGAAGCTGCGATTGAACTTGCAATTGAATGTGAACAATCTGCGTTTGATTGCGATAAACGTATTTCAAATTCCGATGGTTCTGTAGTAAGTACTTATTCTGGAATAAATCTTTACGGGAATACTAATGACTTTGTTAATGGTTGGCATTGGTCAAGCCATACAATTGATTGTACAGTTATCGCAGAAGACAGTAACGGTATGCAGCGGGATGGCTGGTATAGTAAAGCCTGTGACTTTAATGACTTACAATCAATCAAAGACATTAGTAAAGAAGCGGCAAGAAGGGCAACAACCCGGTTAGGAGCGCGTAAACTTTCTACCCGTGAAGTACCTGTTATTTTTGAGGGAATAACATTAATTATAATCGATCATTTTCCTGCAACGATCATTTTATCAATCATCA
>JAAZZI010000269.1 GCA_014239225.1 Gammaproteobacteria bacterium | reverse complement strand
AAAATTCGGAACTTTTTTTTTTTTTTTTTCTAAATAAAAAGAAAACAGAAGGTATATGGTTAGGAGTATACAGAAACGAAGATGATGAAACTTTCGAAAATGTCAAGTGGACAAAAGAACCAGTCAAAAGTCTAGGTCTTTATTATGGACACGACAAAAACAAATGCCAACTACTAAACATAGAAAATAAAATAAACAAAATTAGTACTCAGATTAAAGAACACATGGAATTATATAAAAATTATAAAAATAATGAATTAGAATTAGAAAGTTTAAAACAAAAAAAATTTTCAAATGGTTAAAGAAAAATAATATTGATGACAAAGAAATGTTAAAAACATTTAATTGTGGAGTTGGTTTTTGTCTTATAGTAAACCCAAAAAATTTTAAGAAAATTAAAAGTTTTTTTACAAAAGAATATGAACCATATATTATTGGAAAAATAGCTTCTGGTAAAAATAAAATCAAACTAAATGAAAAAATTAATTGGTCCTAAAAGGGTTGAAACTGCTGCTGTC
>JAAZZI010000268.1:304-520 GCA_014239225.1 Gammaproteobacteria bacterium | reverse complement strand
TTGTCGACATACCAAGCGCTTTAATTGATAGACTTGGGATATCTGCAATTCCTGCTTTTAAATCAACATCGAATACTGTTTCAACATTAAATAATTTAGGTGTTGAAGCAAGTTGTTTTGTAAGTGAGTTAATTTCTTTTTTATTCTGGCCAGAAAACTGAAGTGCAATTTTAATTAGAGAAGGTAAATCCGGGCCACTAGCATTTAATTTTCCTT
>JAAZZI010000268.1:0-294 GCA_014239225.1 Gammaproteobacteria bacterium | reverse complement strand
TTACTATCTACTGATTTGCTTTCGCGAGGAATAGACGTCCAACAGGTATCAATTGTTATTAACTATGATATTCCTTTTAGCATTGATAATTACATACATAGAATTGGAAGAAGTGGCAGGTGGGGTAGAAAGGGAATTGGAATTAATTTTGTTACCAAAAACATTCAGCACCAGTTCATTGATATTCAGGTCTTTGTTTTCAAAATCTGCATATAGTGATGCATTCACATTGAATGTTTTATTTGGTAGCTTCGCTAATTCACTTGCCAGCGGTTCTATTTCAGCAATTTTAAA
>JAAZZI010000267.1 GCA_014239225.1 Gammaproteobacteria bacterium | reverse complement strand
CCTACCCAATTCATACTTCACAATCTAATTGGTGTTATTTGTCGGATTCTTTTATAATAACCAATAGAAGCCAAGAGAGAATTAAGAAAAACAGAGTTGAATATTGAGAACCCTGTATCAAAAACAACAGGAAATATTATTGAAGAAGAGAATCTTAAGCTTGTTCCGAATAAAATTAAATTAAATATTATATAATTACTGTATTCTCCTGAACCAAAACAATAATGAAAAATAAATTATAATTAGTATTTCTTGATTCCCATTTTTGTTTTGTAACCCAATTTATCGAATTAGTTATAATAACTGGAGTCTTACCCTCATCTATAAAATGAGATAACGTATTCAAATCATTATTACTAACAATAACACAGCCATTACTATCTTCAGGTGCTCGACTATAGATTGTACTTGGGGTGCCATGCAACCATATGCCATAACCTGTTCGGCCATGCCGTTGATCCCAGTCGTTTGGATAATCAATAGGGAATGCGCCATCGCCGTAAAGATCTGGTAAATCCTCT
>JAAZZI010000266.1 GCA_014239225.1 Gammaproteobacteria bacterium | reverse complement strand
ACTGTTTAAAACATGGATGAATAAAGCAAAAGAAACTGAACCAAATGATCCAAATGCTCTTTCTTTAGCAACCTCAGACAGTAATGGTTTACCCTCGGTTAGAATAGTTTTGCTTAAAGATTTTAATGAAAATGGATTTGTATTTTATACAAATTTGAATAGTCAAAAAAGTTTGTCTTTAAAAGAAAATCCTAAAGCTGCAATGTGTTTTCATTGGAAAAGCCTTTTAAGACAAATAAGAATTAATGGTGCAGTTACACAGGTAGCAGATGATGTTGCTGATAAATATTATAATTCGAGAAGTTATGATAGCAGAATTGGAGCTTGGGCTTCTAAACAAAGTAAAAAATTAACTAGTAGGGATCAACTAATTGATTCCATAAAAGAATATAAAGTTAAATATAATGATGAAAATAATATGCCAAGACCAAGTCATTGGTCTGGGTGGATTTTATCTCCACAAAGTATTGAATTTTGGTTAGATGGAGATAGCAGAATACATGAAAGATTAAAATATGTTA
>JAAZZI010000265.1 GCA_014239225.1 Gammaproteobacteria bacterium | reverse complement strand
GTTTTCCTAATTTTGAATTTTCGATAATTATATCTTCTGTTGATGGGCCAATCCATTTTAAAGGTCCTACACGACTTTGATAACTTAAAATCCAGTCTAAATTATGATCATTTAAATTTTCAATTATTTTATTTACCGATTGTTCTACCTGCCATTGGTATGGGTCACCTTTTTTTATATTTTTTTCTGGTAATCCATGTGCAGAAAAAATTAATTTAAAATTACTTAAATTTTTTATTTTTTTATCAATTACATTTATAGGGAATGGTTTTAATATATCAAAAAACCTAAATAATAAAAAAAATGAAAGAAAAGAAGGCGTTTTTTAGTAATATCCAGTAAAAACTTTAAGGTTTAATTTTGGTAATTTTCATATAAATTCTCTATTAGTTTATGAAAAAATTAACTCTTAATGTTAGCTGCCTTTGTGGTGGTATAAAACTTATAACCAACGGAAATCATAGAGATGTTCAAAACTGTCATTGTATTCAATGTATGAAAACTCATGGTCATCATGCGGCTT
>JAAZZI010000264.1 GCA_014239225.1 Gammaproteobacteria bacterium | reverse complement strand
AAAAAAGAATGAAAGAAGTTTTGACTGATATTCAATCAGGAAAATTCACAAAAGAGTGGATGAATGAATGTAAAAATGGTCAAAAGAACTTTCTTGCAACTAGAGCAAAATTAGCTGAGCACTCAGTAGAAAAAGTTGGTGCAGAACTAAGGGCTATGATGCCATGGATTGGTAAGAAAAAATTAGTTGATAGTGATAAAAGTTAAAAAACATCTATTTATAACAAAAAATTAACTAATTATTTTGCAATCTCTCTTATAGATTGTATTATAGATTTTCAAAAAAATTAAGTTATGAGCAATAAGGATAAAGTATTTATATTCGATACTACGATGCGTGATGGTGAGCAATCACCAGGAGCATCTATGAGCTTGGAAGAAAAAATCCAAATAGCAAGAGTATTTGATGAATTAGGTATCGATATTATAGAGGCTGGTTTTCCAATTGCATCACCTGGAGACTTTGAAGCAGTTTCAGAAGTTAGTAAAATTTTAAAAAATTCGATACCAGCTGGACTTTCAAGA
>JAAZZI010000263.1 GCA_014239225.1 Gammaproteobacteria bacterium | reverse complement strand
TTTGCAATACCCTTAAATAATTTTTTATTGTTTCTTAATAAAATATTAACTGCATACACTCCTGGTTTAGCAATAACATAATCATTTAGTTCTATATTGCATGTTGGAAATCCAATTTTTCTTCCCATTTTTCTTCCAACTTTTACTTTCCCTTCTATAGACCAATTTCGACCTAAATATCTATTAACAATATTAATTTTACCATTAGATATTAATTTTCTAATTAATGTTGAGGAAATTGTTTTATTTTTTTTCTTTAATGGTTTTGGATTAATTACTTTAAAATTATATTTTTTTTCTAAAAATTTTAATTTACTTACATTTCCCTCTCTTTTATTACCAAACCTAAAATTATTGCTTACAAAAATATATTTTGGTTTTAATTTTTTTTATAAAATATTTTTGATAAATAATTTAGATTTAATCTTTGAAAATTTTTTATCAAATTTTTTTGTAATTATAAAATCTATACCCAATTTTTGAAAAATTAAATTTTTTTGATTTAAATTTGTAATTCTAAAATT
>JAAZZI010000262.1 GCA_014239225.1 Gammaproteobacteria bacterium | reverse complement strand
GCCGACCGGATGCGTTCCTTCGATTTCTTGGCCAAGCCCTTGCCGAAGTCGGGATGTTGCAGGAACCTGTCGAAGAGTTCCTCCAGCGTGGCTTCCTCCGCTATCCTGCCGGGAGGCGGGCGGTTGGCGAGATAGTCCCGCAGTCGCTGCTTGGCCACGGAGATCTTCTTGGTCCTCAGCGACCTGAAAGACTCTTGACCGCCGTAGAGGCGGGCATAGTATGTGCCGTTGCTATGCTGGTAAAGCGATTCGACGTTACTGACTTTGGTCCATGTTCTCATGCGTTAGTTCCCCGATTCTGGGGTCGTGACCGTATAAACCGACCGTATAAAAGTAAAATCGAACTGTTTTCCAGCTGCGTAAGCCCTTCCTTGTGAAGGGGATGCCGGGATAGCTCAGTTGGTAGAGCAACGCATTCGTAATGCGTAGGTCGTCGGTTCGAATCCGATTCCCGGCTCCATTTTTTTCTCCGAAAGGCTAGTTCTTATACGGGTTCTAGGCGGTTTCCTTTTGGCGGCTTTTCTCGTCCAGCATGGTT
>JAAZZI010000261.1 GCA_014239225.1 Gammaproteobacteria bacterium | reverse complement strand
GTCCTCCAGCTCCAAGTCCATATAAAAACATTTTACCAAAACTACATGCTTTTGCACCTGCTGCTAAAGCTTTTAATACATGAGTTCCTCTTCTAACTCCTCCATCAAGTATTACTTCTATTTTATCTCCAACTGCATCTACTATTTCAGCAAGTTGATCAAAGGGTGCTCTTGAACCATCTAATTGTCTTCCTCCATGATTAGAAATTATTACAGCAGTACATCCAATATCAATTGCTTTTTTTGCATCTTCAACACTCATAACTCCTTTTAAAGCAAAAGGACCATTCCATTTTTTTACACAATACTCTGCATCTTTCCAATTCATAGCTGGGTCAAATTGTTCATTTATATAATCTATAACTGATTTATCTATACTAGTTCCTTTTTCAGTCATGTGAATAATATTTGCTAGTTTAAATTTTTCATGAGTTAAATTATTTATTGTCCAGCCTGGATGTAATGCAAAGCTTAACAAACTTCGTAATGTTAATTTTGGAGGAGTAGTAAATCCCGTTCTTCTATCTCTTTCTCTGTTGCCAGC
>JAAZZI010000260.1 GCA_014239225.1 Gammaproteobacteria bacterium | reverse complement strand
ACCCTCAGCGTCAGTATTAAGGATTTCAATGGTTTGCCCAGACATGCTTGTTACAATATCTCCTGGTTTTACAGCAAGCCCATCTGGCATATTTTCACACGCAGGGATTAATCCCACTACATTAAGTGGTAAATTCAAAAGGCCGATAGTTTTCATAACTCCTAGTACTGTTGCAGCACCACACATATCATATTTCATTTCATCCATTGCCGCACCTGGTTTTAGAGAGATGCCTCCTGAATCAAATGTAATTCCCTTACCAACTAAAACAACAGGTTTTGAAGACTTTTTACCTTTTTTGTGTTCTATAATAATGAACTTTGGCTCTACTCGGCTCCCTTTTGCAACCGATAAAAAGGAACCCATTTTTAATTTCTCTATCTGTTTCTGACTTAATATAGTCGATTTCATCTTGAAATCTTTAGCAATTTTTTTTGCTTGGTTTGCTAGGTATGTTGGCGTACAAATATTAGGAGGCAAATTACCTAAATCTTTAGTTAAATTCATACCCTCGGCAATAGCTTGACCTTCCTTTATCCCTAATTT
>JAAZZI010000025.1 GCA_014239225.1 Gammaproteobacteria bacterium | reverse complement strand
ATTCTAATTAGAATGAGCGAAGATGGAACAGTGTTAGAATCAAATATCGTCGAATCAAGTGGGAATGAATTATTTGATCAAAGAGCAGATAAAGCTGTTCATTCAGCATCGCCACTACCTGTACCCAGTGAAAGTAAATTATTTAATAAAATGCGTTCGATACGAATAACTTTTGAGCCATAAGGATATAATGTAGATTATGAGAATTTTTATAAAATCGTTTTTAATTTATTTTTTATTTGTATCATTCCAGGCGCATGCCGTACTCGACATAAAAATAACCCAGGGTATAGAAGAGCCTATTCCAATCGCAATCACAATGTTTGGTTGGTCACAACCAAGTAAAGTTGCACCAATAGATATTGCTGAAATAATTACCAACGACCTTGCGCGTAGCGGAAGATTTAATGTTATGGACGCAGAAGATCTGCCACAAAATCCAACACAATTTGATGCTATAAGTTTTAATGATTGGCGAAAACTCGGTATGGAAAATATTGTAATTGGGAATCTTGTTCTTACCGATTCTGGAAACTACGATGTTAGTTTTAGATTAGTTGATATCTATCGTAAAAAACAAATCGCAGGTTTTCGTATTCCGGTAAAAACAGGTCTTTTACGGAGAGTTGCTCATCAAGTTAGTGATATTATCTTCGAAAAATTAACTGGGATAGAAGGGGCATTTAATACTCGAGTTGCATATATTACAGTCAAAAAAAATAAAACAAAAAAAATACACACACTCCATATAGCTGATGCTGATGGTTATAATGCAAAAATTTTACTCAAGTCACCAGAACCTTTGCTGTCGCCATCATGGTCTTATGATGGAAAGAAAATTGCTTACGTCTCTTTTGAAGGAAAAAATTCTTCTGTCTTTATCCAAGATATATCAACTGGTGCCCGAGTTCGTGTTTCTGAATTTGAAGGGATTAATAGCTCACCAAGCTGGTCGCCTGATGGTTCGCATCTGGCGGTAACTTTATCAAAAGATGGAAACACTGAAATATACGTCATAAATTTAATCACAAAATCATTAAAACGTATTACTAATCATGATGGAATTGATACAGAACCAACGTGGTCGCCTGATGGTCAAAAATTAGCGTTTACTTCTAACCGCAGTGGTAGCCCTCAGATCTATGAAATAACTATTAACAAAGGTAAGCCCAAACGATTGAGTTTCGAAGGTACCTATAACGCACGTGCTAGATACTCTCCTAGTGGTAATTCTATTACTTTAGTACATTCATCTGGTAACTCATATCACATTGCTATACTCGACCTTAATAACGGTTACATTAATATATTAACTGATGGGCCTTTAGATGAATCACCAAGTTTTGCACCAAATGGAAGTATGGTAATTTATGCGACAACTGGCAGACGTGGAGGTCAACTAGCCGCCATATCTGTTGACGGCCGCATAAAGCAACGCCTTGGTTTGCACCAAGGAGATGTTCGTGAACCTGCTTGGGGACCATTTTTAAAATAAAAACTTCAAAAAACCTCTACGTACTGTATGTATGGGTGTTATGCTATATAAAAACAGCCTATTAAAATGCTGATAAGGAGAAAATTATGTCTATCCGTATATTATTTGTAATTGGTTTAGCTTTCCTTCTGCTAGGTTGTAGCAAAGATCAAATTAAAGAAGAAGAGCCTGTTGAAGTTACCGATCTTAATGCTAATTCTACTGCTTCGGATGAAGATAGTGCACAAACATATGGTGCTGAAGACGACTCTGGTTCGACGTTTAGTCAATTAGATGACCCGCAGAGCCCTTTATCAGTGCGTATTATTTATTTTGAATACGACAGTACTCAAATAAGCTCGGATTATAGATCTGCCATTGAAGCACACTCTCTCTATCTACAACAAAATCCAAATACCTATATAACTCTGGAAGGACATGCTGATGAACGCGGCTCTCGTGAATATAATCTTGCGCTAGGCGAAGGTCGAGCAAAAGCTGTTAAACAACAAATGCTATTACTTGGTGCCACTTCAAATCAAATTAGACTAGTAAGTTATGGCGAGGAACGCCCAGCAAATGATGGTCATGACGACATGTCCTGGCAACAAAATAGACGTGTTGAAATTTTATACTAATTCAAAATATTCTTTAATGGTTTATATGAATGCGCATTTTTATTTGTTTGATTAGTTTTGCTTTTTTTGGCATTACTCTAGCTGATGAAGAAAATACCAGTGAAAGTCTAACGCCTGTATATGAGCCAGGAATAAATAACATAGACAAACGACTAGAAAAAGTTGAAAAACAACTCAACAATAGCGCATTACTGGAAATGCTTGAATCCATAGAATCATTAAAAACTGAAATAAACACACTACGTGGTGAAATTGAAGTGCAAGGCTACACCATTGATCAATTAAAACAGAAACAACGTGACCTCTATACAGACCTAGATAGACGATTAGAGCTTTCTGGAAGCAATAATACTAGCGATAGCCCTTCTAATGATCTGCAGGTATTAGATACAAATGCTAATCAAGAAATAATAAACGAGAATGATACAGTAAGTGAGCAATCTCTTGTTATTGAGACAACTAGTGACATTGGCCAGAATGGTGAGACAACTAGTGAAGAAAAACCAATAGACCCACAAGAAGCCGAAAAATATTATCGAAGTGCTTTTAAATTACTAAAAGAATCTCAATACGATCAAGCTCTACTAGCATTTAAGAGTTTCTTAAAAGATTACCCTGATAGTGCTTTTTCTAATAATGCTCAATATTGGATAGGCGAAGCTAATTATGTAATGCAAAATTATGAAATTGCAATTAACGATTATCAGGCTTTACTAAATACTTATCCGAATAGTCAAAAGATATCGCATGCATTATTAAAAATCGGATACAGCTATGCTGAACTTGGCAATATAGCGGATGCGAAAAAAATATTAAAAGAAGTTATACGACAATATCCTGATACAACTGTATCCAGACTTGCAAATGAACGTTTAAGAAAAATTAAATAAATTTAAAATAATCTTTAAATAGTTAGATGAGACTCGCTAACAATCTATCATCATTAATAGAAAAAAAAGAAGTCGAATTAATTATTAATGAAATTTTCTATTCTATACAAGGTGAATCCTCCAGAATAGGCTTACCTACTATATTTATCCGACTGACTGGTTGCCCACTTCGTTGTCAGTATTGTGATACTGAATATGCATTTTACGAAGGAAAAAAAATGCGCATGTCTTCGATATTAAATAAAATAAAAAAATATCCTACCAAATATGTAACTGTAACGGGTGGAGAGCCTTTAGCGCAAAAATCATGCCTCAAGCTTTTAACAAAACTATGTGATTTTGGCTATGATGTATCATTAGAAACAAGCGGGGCTATTAATGTCTCTAATGTAGATAAAAGAGTTAAAAAAATAATTGATATAAAAACACCAGGCTCAACTGAAGAGAAAAAAAATAAATTCGTAAATCTTAGACATTTAACAACAAGGGATGAAATTAAATTTGTTATTTGTAATCAATCAGATTATGTTTGGGCGAAAAAAAATATAATTGAAAAAAATATGGCTAATATTTGTGAAATTATTTTCTCCCCAGCTCATGAATCAATAAAACCTAAAGACCTAGCTAATTGGATACTTGAAGACCAATTAAATGTACGCATGCAAATACAATTACATAAATATTTATGGGGTGACCAGCCTGGTAAATGAATAAAGATTTTTTACAAATTTTTTCGAGAACAAACTACTCTTAGTTATGTTACATAAATCCATTTTTTGAAAATACGTGAATAATTTTAATAAAGCAATTGTACTCATATCTGGCGGTCTAGATTCAACTACAACACTAGCAATTGCTAAAGATCATGGTTTTAATTGTTATGGTTTGAGTTTTGATTATAAGCAACGCCATATCTCAGAATTAGATGCGGCAAAAAATATTGCGCGTTCAATGCATATTGCTGAGCATAAAATTATTAAAATTGACTTGGCTCAAATAGGTGGTTCGGCTTTAACTGATAATGCAATTGCTGTACCTAATTTTCCAACTGATGGTATACCAATTACCTATGTCCCGGCACGTAATACTATTTTCCTATCATACGCACTAGCATGGGCAGAAGTAATTGGTGCTTGTGACATATTTATTGGTGTAAACGCAATAGATTACTCTGGGTATCCAGATTGCAGACCTGAATATATCAAAGCATATGAAAATCTTGCAATGCTAGCTACAAAAGCTGGTATTGAAGGGACGGAGTTTAAAATACATACCCCTCTAATTGAATGCAGTAAAGCAGAAATTATTAAAAAAGGAATATCTCTAAATATTGACTTCTCATTAACGGTTTCTTGTTATCAAGCTGATGATAACGGTCGAGCCTGTGGTAAATGTGACTCTTGTAGGTTTAGAAAAGACGGATTTAAAAGTGCTGGTAAATCGGATCCTACAATTTATCAATAACCATTAACATTAAAACTAGTTAACTTGGTATTTTCGCCAATTAAACTTGGGGCGATTTGCAAGCTGCTGCTGGGTCTCTGTTAGGCGAATATAATTAAAATAACGAGTTCGTATTTCTCTTACATAAACAACCGTTTGACCACAACGACAATTACGTATTTTCTTCCCATTTTTCTTATAGGGTTTCGCCATCATCAACATTGCTAACTCAACATTTTGAAACCATTTATCTTTATCTAGTCCCATTTTGACAGCAAGCTTACGTGCTTCTTTTAATCTCGTATAGCCTGAATTATATGATGCAACCGCAAACCACATACGGTCATGCAAAAGAATTGAATTATCAAATTTACCCCTCAAATGACTCAAATAACGAACACCAGCATCGATACTTTTCTCAACATTTTTTGTGTCGCTCAACCCCATGAGTTTTGCAGTTGCTTTAGTAAACTGCATTACACCTTTCGCACCTGCATATGAATTTGCATTAGGGTTAAATCGACTTTCCTGAAACATCAACGCCGTAATTAATCGCCAGTCAAAGCCGTATTGTTCAGAATAATGTTTTGTTACTTCATCGTAAGGAGAAAGTGGATTAACTTTTACTAACTCACTTTCTAATGTATCTTGTGCTTGTTTAAAATATTTTGCATGTAATAAATTGTACTTCGTACCTCGATATTCACTCTCTATGAATGAATTAAGTGCATTTCGTAATTGATCATTTTTAGCTCTAATAACCCAACGATGAGCAAGCGGCTCAGATAAAACAAATTTCCTACTCAAACCCATTTTTTCTATATGATTAAATCTTATCTGCTGATTACCCGTAATAGTAAAATCATATATACCGAATGCAACTTTCAGCATAATTGTTTCAACATTTTCTGTATTTGCTTCTATTAGTTCAAAATTTAATCCTTGCTCTTTAAGTCGTGACATATAGTTCCAATATGGGTTATCGCGAGACAAACTAATTCTTTTTCCTGCAAAATCACGAACATCGATTATTAAATCGTCTGTATTTCGTCCGATGACAACAGGACTCGCGTAATCGTATGGTTTTGTATATTGGACTAAATCATTTTGTTGTAAAAAATTAGTTGGCAAAGATGCGGCTATCACATCTCCTTTCCCTTCTAATAACAATTCAAACATTTCTTCTTGTGAATGTGCTATTACAACGTCAACTCGTAATTGATTATTTGCTGCAAATTCACTTAGTAATTCATATTCAAATCCGTTTAGATTGCCGTCATTTAGGTAGTAATGCCTAGTGTTCGCATTAGTTATTATGCGTAAAAAACCTTTTTCTTTCATTTCTGGCAAATCACTCCTATAAACGGAAGCAACATTATGGGTAAGGTGCTGTTGATTTAGGTATTGATTTAGTATTTTGTGTAATTCTTCTGCATCACTCCTTACAGCCCAAGCCATATTTCTTTCATCTGAAAGACCCAAACTAGTTTGTAATTCATGATGAGATATTAAGCCTTGATCAAGAAAAAGACTGTCAACAACGGCTAAATCATATTGCCCTGTTTTAACGCGTTCTATAGTTTTTTGGTAAGAAACATGTCTAGGTATTTCTTGTAGGATCATTCCAGTTTGTGTCTTTGATAACTTAACAAGATAATCCCAAATTGGTGAGGTTTTGTATGCAGCTACGTGTCTACCGGTAAGATCTTGAATACGATTTATGTGAATATCATCGAAGCGTTGTAAAATTTTATAATTTGCACTTCCCCATGCATGTGTATAGTTAATTTGGCTGTGTACTCCAGCTGATAAACCCTGGTCTTGCCCTACAACGATATCTCCATTTCCAGTCATTAGCTCGGCCACTAGTTCCCAATTATTATCCACGTAAACCCACTCAAGGCTTAAATTATGTGTATTTGCAAATTCCTCTATTAATAGTTTTTCTATTTTGCTTATGACGCAAACATCATTTTTCTTCTGTAGTAAGACACGAAGGGTGCCTCGCTCATATATCATTTCTAAATCATTAGGAGCATGGCGTACAAATTTGTTATTTTCAATTTGGTGCTTTTTATCGGCACTAGGGGCATGACAGAAATTATCTAAAAAATGTTCTTTTTTTATTTCTGTAGCTACAGTAATGTTCGGGAATAAAAAAAACAGCGCTGCCAAGAAAGAAGATAGTATTGGAAAGCAACTCATTCCAGCTGATTTCAAATACATTTTCATCTGATTAGCCTTTTTTGATTGGGTACATACTAAATCATACCTCATTTCATTGCTTATATTCTATATATAGTATTACATTAAATAATAGCCCCAAGATATTGATAAATTTCAAAAAATTTTAAAATACTTAAAATAAAGTTTCCAATATTGTAGTATATTGTTACATAAATGTAATTTGAACAGATAAGGGTATAATTTTACTGGCTGTGTGTGTATGTTAGCGCTTACTTACTTCACTATATGTGTCTTTTATTTCTTCTAATCGCTCAGGCGTCCCAACATCATTCCAGTAACCAATATAGTGCTGGCCGCTAAGATTTTTATCCTTTGCAGATTTGTATAGTAGTGGAGCTAACGGAAAACGGTTTTTGTTTGAAATATATCTCTTGAAAAATTTCGGGTGATAGTAACCTATACCACTATAAGTTAGTTTATGGCTGCCTGTTTCTAACACGCGTCCGTTCTCTAAAACAAAATCACCTAGTAAATTATGATCGGGATTGTTTACTAAAACAAGATGGGCGTCAGCAGAATCGAGCTGAGTAGGTAATGTTCTATAGTCAAAATCCGTAAATATATCAGCATTCGTAAGAATAAATGCGCTGTCACCCAATAATGGTAATGCCTTTACCACCCCGCCGGCAGTTTCCAACGGCGAATCCCCCTCATCAGAATAGTTTATTTTTACACTATAGTTCTCACCTGAACCTAAATTGTCACGTATTTGTTCGCCGAATCTACCTGTATTAATTATTATCTTTTCAACCCCTGCTAATACTAAAGATTCTATTTGGTAAACAATTAGTGGCTTGCCGGCAATTTCAATCAATGGCTTTGGCTGATTCTCAGTCAAATCACGCATTCGTTCGCCACGTCCGGCGGCGAGAATCATCGCAAGCACTTATTTATTCTCCTTTAATCTTGGCAATACTAATTCTTCTAAAATAATACATATTGGTTGTAATTCTTTATATGTCTCTTTTAAATCTAAAATATATGATAATGTTCGTGGTATATCATCAAGAAAGTTATGTTTGCCATCTCGATGAGATAGGCGCGTAAATATTCCGCTCGCTTTAAGATGTCTCTGAACACCCATTAAATCAAACCATCTTACAAATTCATCACGATTAATTCTGTATTGTGCTTTTTCTTCATAAAGTTTGTTAAGATAAAAATCTATCCACTTATCAATTTCCTCTTTTGGCCATTTTATATAACAATCTTTTAAAATAGATACAAGGTCGTAACTGATTGGCCCATATACAGCATCCTGGTAATCAATTACTCCCGGATTATTTTCTTTTGTGACCATAAGATTTCTTGAATGAAAATCTCTATGAACAAATACTTTTGGTTGCTGTAACGCATTGTTTACTAAAAGATCAAATAATGTGGTAAGTATTTTTACTTGGCTATCACTAAGCTTTATATTTAGATGTTTTTCTATTAGCCATTCGCGAAAAAGATTCATTTCACTTATTAATAGAGACTTATCATACTCATCAACACCGCCCACATTAACTAAGACCTGTATAGAAACTAAGGTACTTAGTGCATCAGAATATAATTCATATATAGATGATTTATTAAGTTTATTAAGATATAAATCATTTCCAAGATCGCTTAACAGTAAAAAACCTTGCTCAATATTTACATTATGAATTATTGGTACATTGACATCGCATGCACGTAGTTTTTTTGTTATTTTAATAAAGGCTTTACAGTTTTCTTGTTCTGGAGGCGCATCCATCACAATAAATGTTTTATTCTTCAAAAATAAACGATGATAAGTCCTAAAACTTGCATCTTCCGAGGCTGGTTTTAAATTAAAAGCATTTGTCCCCAGAATCTCTGTTAACCAATTCTGTAATGAGTTGTAACGATCGGGCATAATAACTCCCTATTTAACAGTAAAATGACTATATTTTTTAATACAAAAGTAAAAAAATAATACCCGCTTGTGTTAAGAATCATCATATAATCTGTCATTATCTTCAATTATTGTTCAATCCACGCAGGAACACTAACACATGCTGAGCTTATTTTTCTCATCGCCACCGCTACTAGTAATACTTGGGCTAGGTCTTCTGATTGCAAGTTCACATTTTTTTATTGACGCAACAGCAAACATCGGCCGAAAACTTAACATATCTCCATTAATTATGGGCTTAATTATCGTTGGTTTTGCAACATCTGCTCCGGAAATTATGGTTGGTATAGAAGCAGCCTTGAAAAATAAAATCAATATAGCCATAGGTAATGCAGTTGGTTCAAATATCGCAAATATTGGATTAATTTTAGGCGTAACTGCATTATTTTTTCCATTCGAAATTCATAGCATAACAATCAAAAAAATATATATTCTTATGTCGATCATCATGCTAATACCGTTAAGTTTAATGTGGCATAAATCGGACTTAAGCCAATATGATGCAATAATATTACTATTATGCCTAACAGCGACTTTTTTTCTTTTAGCAAAAATTGTAAAAAATGTACATGGAAATGACCCTGTCAATAGTCAGTTTTCTAGTGAATTGAGTGAAATAAATGAAAAAACAACAGGGCGATTAGTAATGGTGTTAATTATAAGTCTTATATGCCTGCTAATAGGAGCAGATGGTCTTGTTGATGCGTCAATAAAAAAATGTGAACTTGCAATCA
>JAAZZI010000259.1 GCA_014239225.1 Gammaproteobacteria bacterium | reverse complement strand
ATGCATCTAAAATAGCACATTGTAAAAATGATGGTAAATCAGATATTTTACATTTTTTATTTTCGAATCAGAAAGAATGGGTGCGAGGTGAAACCATAGAAGATCTTAATAAAAATTTGAAAAAACTTATAAGTGAACAAAATTTTGGAATTAGTTATGATAAATGCATAAACGATAAAAATATAGAAGATCATGTTCTAAATGATCGAATCAATGCTGTAAAAAATTATAATATTGAAGCTACACCAACACTAATAATTAACGATAAAAAGTTTGATAATCCTCAAAACTATAAAAAATTAAAAAAATCACTAGAAAAACTGATATAAGTTAACGAATGGAGTTTAAAAAAATCCAACTTAATGGATTTAAATCATTCGCTGAAAAAACTAACTTTTTAATTGAAAATGGATTAACAGGAATCGTTGGCCCAAACGGTTGTGGAAAATCAAATATAGTAGAGTCGCTGAGATGGTGCATGGGAGAAACTTCAGCAAAAAGTATGCGAGGTTCAGGAATGGAAGATGTAATATTTTCTGGAACTTC
>JAAZZI010000258.1 GCA_014239225.1 Gammaproteobacteria bacterium | reverse complement strand
TATGCTTTGCCTGCAGTGAATGATCGTTATGTTATCAAAAAAACATCTGGCCATAAAACAAACATCGCTTTCCGACGATACATACTTGTTACTGAAAATGAAATGGGGGGTATGAAATAGCTGGACCAGAAGAAAAATTCAGACCTGTATGGACACCAAACTCAGTAGTGTTTAACTGCATGATCAACCCCACCATCACCTGTGAGTAACCCCCACTAATTCTTCACAGTCAGACACATCTCCAAGTAAAATCTCCAATTCTTGTAAAATCTACTAAATTCTAGTATATCTTATGATGTATATAACACTTATTAATATTTATTATGTTTCTTGGAATTGATTTAGGTACTTCTGCTATAAAATTGTTAGTCGTAAGTGATAGTTCTTCTGTTTTAGCGGAAAGCAACATATCATTTGATGTTAGGAGACCACATCCTCTTTGGTCAGAACAAGACCCAGATGAATGGTGGAGTGCTCTGCTAAAAGGGATTGAAGACCTGAAATCACAGACTTCCTTTTTAGATCTAAAAGGTATTGGATTATCAGG
>JAAZZI010000257.1 GCA_014239225.1 Gammaproteobacteria bacterium | reverse complement strand
TTAAGACCACGTTCAACAAATGTCTCTGCCATAACTTTTGCATTTTTTTTCACTTGCTGAATATAACTCTTAAACTCAGGTTCCATAGCTTCTTTAAAAGCAACAGCCTTTGCAGCAATAATATGCATCAATGGGCCACCCTGAATTCCTGGAAAAATTGCTGAATTGAGTTTCTTCTCGATCTCTTCATTAGCTCTTGCTACAATTAATCCTCCGCGAGGACCTCTCAAAGTCTTATGAGTAGTTGTTGTACAAACATCAGCAATATCTATTGGTGATGGGTAGTCACCCGTTACAATTAAGCCAGCTACATGAGCCATATCAACAAATAAGTACGCACCAACGTCGTCTGCAATAGATCTAAAACGATCCCAATCAACAATACGTGAATATGCAGAAAATCCGGCAATAATCATTTTTGGCTTGTGCTCCTGAGCTAATCGATCTACCTCATCATAGTCAATTTCACCAGTGTCTGCATTAAGGCCATACTGAATTGCATTAAAATTTTTGCCTGAAAATGATGGCGCAGCACCATGAGTCAAATGAC
>JAAZZI010000256.1 GCA_014239225.1 Gammaproteobacteria bacterium | reverse complement strand
CAAATTTTAGTACCAATAGAAATAAATTTAATTTTACAGTTGTAGGAAAACCAATTCCTCAAAAGCGCCATAGACATTTAATGAATGCTCGTGGCCGTACATATGATCCCAGTAAAAAAGATAAACAAGTTTTTGCAAATCACATCAATATAACTGAAAACCCACATATGAAAAAAGCACTTGGTAGTGCACCTTTTGATAATGATGGTGTAGCGACAAAAAAACGTACGCTCATTAATCAAGGTGTGCTTAAAGATTATGTTCTGAGTGGTTACTCGGCACGTAAACTTGGCTTACAAACAACGGGCAATGCCGGCGGGGTACATAATCTTGTTGTTGAATCAGGGGAAAAGAATCTTAACGACATGATCGTGGAGATGAACAAGGGATTATTAATTACAGACATGATTGGTTTTGGCGTCAATCAAATTACTGGAGATTACTCTAGAGGTGCTTCCGGTTTTTGGATTGAAAATGGTGAAATTGCATATCCAGTTGAGGAAATAACAATCGCAGGTAATTTAGTTGAGATGTACAAAAATGTTATATGTA
>JAAZZI010000255.1 GCA_014239225.1 Gammaproteobacteria bacterium | reverse complement strand
TTGTAAGTAATCTCGGAGGCAGCATTATTTAAAACAATAAAGCTAAAAAGAAAAATTTGAAATAATTTTTTTATTATTTTTGAAACAGTAAACTTGTGCATAAAGAATCTCATTACATAATAATTAAGCTCTTCATTATTTTTATCATGTATTTTTTTTAAATTGCTGATATTTAATATATTAATCTTTATTAAATTTTAAAATTTAATTGACCCCTCATTTTGAGTAGTATTTTATTTTTAATTAGGTTTTAATATGGTCAAATTCTTAGTATTTTAACATTATGAATAAAACATTTTCAGCAACTTTATCTAATCTAAAAAATATAAGATTATTTGTTACTAATTTTCTTAATGATTATGAACTTGAGATGAAGTTAGTAAATAATATAAAACTTGCTGTAGATGAGTCTGTGTCAAATATCATAAAACATAGTTATAAAGTTGAGGATAAAAAAAATAAAATTGAAATTAAGTTAGAAATAATAGAAAAAAAGCTATTTATTCATCTATTTGATAACGGCACTCCAGTAAAGCAGAAAAATATCCAACCT
>JAAZZI010000254.1 GCA_014239225.1 Gammaproteobacteria bacterium | reverse complement strand
ACCACTTCTAGAGATTGTTTCTGAGCCGGATATGAGAAGTGCAAAAGAAGCAGTCGCTTATGCCAAAAAAATACATGCTTTGGTTCAATATATAGGTATTTGTGATGGAAATATGCAGGAAGGTTCATTTCGTTGTGATGCAAATGTTTCAATTAGAAAAAAAGGCGATGAACTAGGAACTCGCGCAGAACTGAAAAATATAAACTCATTTAAATTTTTAGAGAAAGCAATTAACTTAGAAGTTGAAAGACAAATAGATATCCTCGAGGATAGTGGCTCTATTGTCCAAGAAACAAGGCTTTATGATTCAGATAAGAATGAAACTAGATCAATGCGCTCAAAGGAAGAAGCAAATGACTATAGATATTTTCCTGATCCTGACTTATTGCCAGTTCTAATTGATGATGAACTTCTTGTTCAAATAAAAAATAGCCTACCAGAGCTACCAACAGAAAAGAAAATTAGGTTTATAGATGATTTTGGCCTCAGTGAATATGTTGCAGAAAATTTAACAGCTCAGAAAGATATCGCTGATTACTTTGAATCTATGATTG
>JAAZZI010000253.1 GCA_014239225.1 Gammaproteobacteria bacterium | reverse complement strand
CTGAAATCCAATAAATTGAAATAATAGCAACTAACATTAAAACAGATCCTAGGAGTGTATATAAAAAGAATTTAAATGCTGAATAAACTCTTTTTGGTCCACCCCAAATACCAATAATTAAAAACATTGGAATTAAACCTGCTTCAAAAAATAAATAGAAAACGACTAAATCAAGAGCACAAAAAACTCCTATCATAAAACTTTCCATGATTAATATGGCTATTAAAAAATCTCTTAATCTTGTCTTAACTGAATTATTAACTGAAATAATACATAGCGGAGTTATGAATGTTGTTAATATGATAAATAAAATCGAAATTCCATCAACTCCTACTTTATAATTAATAAAACCTTCAATCCATGTTCTATCTTCAATAAATTGAAAACTTGATGTTGATTGATCAAATGAAATCCATAAATAAATAGAAATTAAAAAATTTACTATAGTAGTAAATAATGAAACATATTTTGCAGTTAGATTATTTCCATCTTTATCCTTGGTAAAAAATAAGAATAATGCACCAATTATAGGCAATAGAATTAATGATGAAAGAAT
>JAAZZI010000252.1 GCA_014239225.1 Gammaproteobacteria bacterium | reverse complement strand
AGTTCCTATGCTTTCTTTGTCAAATGCATTTAATGAGAATGATTTATTAAATTTTGAAAAAAAGATATTAAATTTCATATCAAAAAAAGAAAATTTTGAAATTACTTATAGTGCAGAACCAAAAATAGATGGAATTTCAGCTTCTTTAATTTACAAAGACGGAAAATTTGTGCAGGGATTGTCAAGAGGTGATGGCAAAGAAGGTGAAGATATAACAGTTAATCTTTCAACCATAAAAGATATTCCAAAAAAAATTGAGTCTACAGATTTTCCTGAGGAAATTGATATAAGAGGTGAAGTATTTATTCAAAATAGCGATTTTGAAAATTTAAAAGAAAAATTTGCAAATCCAAGAAATGCTGCCGCAGGTAGTTTACGGCAACTTGACCCGAAAATAACGTCCAAAAGACCTTTATCATTTTGTGCTTACGGTATTGGCGATTACAAAGGATCCCTGCAGTTAACTAAACACACGCAAGTATTAAATCAGCTTCAGCATTGGGGTCTTCCTATTTCATTTGAATCTAAAGAATTAAAAGGATTGAAAATGTGTTTAG
>JAAZZI010000251.1:243-557 GCA_014239225.1 Gammaproteobacteria bacterium | reverse complement strand
ACATTCCGAAACAACATGTGTCATTATATAATAAAAACTTGAACTAACAAGAATTTTGATGGGTTTGTATTGATCAGATGAAAAAGGGAAAATAATTGTTAAAGGTTTTGGGAGTTCTGATTGTGGAGAAAATTGTAAAAGTCATTTGAAGTTTATAAGTTAATATCAATATCCACCAAAACCAACCCCATCATCTCCTGTGAGTAACCCCCACTAATTCTTCACAGTCAGACACACTCCAAGTAAAAACCTCTTTTTCTTGTAAATTACCCTCAAGCTCTGGTATATGTAGGGTTATCCTAAACTAACCGATT
>JAAZZI010000251.1:0-233 GCA_014239225.1 Gammaproteobacteria bacterium | reverse complement strand
TTCGTTAACAATTCTTTGGAAGAAAAGTGGCACAATTAAGTGAACATCTACTTGTTGCAGAACTTTGAATCAATTGACACACAACCTTCTTTGGGAGGTCGATATGCGTATCCTATTACTTATTTTGACAATGGGCCTGCTACAGACGGGCTGCACATCGGTGGAGCCTGTCATGAGCAAGGTGGGAGTCATGACCCATCCGGACTGTGCCAAGTATAGTACCGAAGAGGCCG
>JAAZZI010000250.1 GCA_014239225.1 Gammaproteobacteria bacterium | reverse complement strand
ATGCCTATGGTAAATTCTTAGGCGAACTTTCAGTTCTCTTTGATGAAGATGGTAATGTCATCTATGCAACAGGTGAACCAATCACAATTGATGGTACGGTCAATGAAAATGCTCAAATTGTTGCACGTCTAGATGTACTCGAAGAGCCAATCAATGAGCTTAAGGAGACAATTATAGGGAACGTCTCTAGCGCATTAACTGGTGACAGGGCAGTTTGTCGCGTTCAAGAATGCGATATGGGTAATATGATAGCGGATGCAATGAGAGATTCTGTCATTGATAAAGGCTATACTATCGCATTGCAGAACTCAGGCGGAATCCGTGCTTCACTTGATGCAGGTGATGTCACGCTCGGTGAAATCATGACGATACTTCCGTTTCAAAACACTTTGTCAACTTTCAAGGTGACCGGTGAGCAGCTTCTTACAGCGATTGAAAATGGTGTCAGCCAGGTTGAAGATGAGAAGGGGCGTTTTCCTCAAGTGTCCGGTATGCGATATACGTTTAATCTAGCTAAACCACCTAATGAAGGAAGGGTAACTTCAATTGAAATTGATGA